>JAHEXN010000298.1 GCA_023252095.1 Actinomycetes bacterium
TACGACGCGTACGCCACGGTCCACTTCGACGGCCCTGGGGACACGGCGCAGGACTCCGGCTACCGCAGCGACCCCACGCTCGTGGCCCTCGTCACGAGACTCTGCGCGAACCACACCGCGACGCCCCAGGACGCGTTCTACGGCCTCTGGGAGGGGTGGGGCGAGATCGATGGCGGCGACGCCCGCCTGCTGGGCGTCGACGTCCGCCACCGCGTGCTGCCGCGGATCTATCGCGACCACCGTGGACCTGCCACCCCGCCCGCGTTCACCTCCGCCGTCGTCGACGCACCACGGGCGGATCTCGCGGGCATCCGGTCGTACCTGCTGTTCCGTGGCCCCCTGTCCCAGGTGGGCCAGTGGGGTGCCCGTCCCCTGGCCCCGGGCTGGCCACGGGCCCTCCCCCAGGCCTCACTGACCTGGCCCGCCGACCGCGCGTGGTTCATCGCCTCCGACGTCGACCCCGCGTGGTTCACCGTCGCGGGATCCCGCGAGCTGGTCGACCTGCTGCTCGGGCGCACCGACCTCGTGGTCTCGGTCGCCCGCTACGGCCACCCGAAGGAGCTCACGTGAAGATCGTCCTCGCCTCGCAGTCGCCCGCCCGTCTCGCGACCCTGCGCGCCGCCGGCATCAAGCCCGAGGTCGTCGTGTCGGGGGTCGACGAGTCGCAGATCGTGTCGCGTGACCCGGCCAACCTCGCCTCGGCCCTCGCCCAGCTCAAGTGCCGGGCTGTCGCCGCAGACCGTCCCGACGACCTCGTGATCGGGTGCGACTCCGTGCTGGCGTTCGAGGGCGAGATCCTGGGCAAGCCGGGCGACGCCGCCACCGCGACGGCCCGGTGGCGGCGCATGCGGGGCCGGTCGGGCGTCCTGCACACCGGCCACTGCCTCCGGTTCCGTGGCGAGGAGGTCGTCGAGGCGTCCTCCACGATCGTGCACTTCGCCGACGTGACCGACGACGAGATCGCCGCCTACGTGGCCACGGGCGAGCCGCTCCACGTCGCTGGCGCCTTCACGATCGACGGCTACGGCGCAGCATTCGTCCGCGGGATCGAGGGTGATCCGCACACCGTCGTGGGTATCAGCGTCCCGCTGTTGCGCGAGCTCGTGACCGACCTCGGCCTGCGCTGGACCGACCTGTGGTCGTTCATCCACCCGAACGAGTGAGGTGCGCCGCCGCCTCGTCGAGGCTGCCGGCTCCATACGTGCGCAGCAGGTCGGCGACTGCCGGGAGCTGCTCGGCGACGAGCTCGGCTGCCGCCAGGTGATCGGTGGCCGACGCGACACTGCGGAACACCGCCTGCACGGCTGCGGCGGTCTCCCGCGGCGAGACCCGGCGGGCCGTTCCGGTCAAGGCTTCCCCCGAGGCCCCGGCGTCGGCGACCTCGGCCAGTGCCTGCTCGATCGTCAGCGCGCCGCTCTCGACACTGGCCACGCACTCGACCATGGCCTGCAGCCTGCGGACCGCGTTCGGGTTGCCGATCTTGATCCGCTGGGCGCTCATGACCTGCGACAGCATCGGCGCCGAGATGCCCAGGAGCGCCGCGAGGCGCGACTGGTTGAGGCCCAGGACCGCACGACAGCGGTCGAGCACGTCGCCGAGCGGCTCACCGTAGAGCTCACGCTGAGCGGCACGATTCGTCTCGACGTCAGCCACGCGAACCTCCCGAATTTGCACTAGCGAATGTCTTCATGTTGACAGCCTCGCCATCCGGAGGCAAACTGCTCACAAGATTTGCAACTGCAAAGTTCCTGGGGGAATCATGCGCCACCTGCTCGCCATCGCTCTCGTCGCGATGACCACGCTCGTCGCCGTCCCGGCCACCGCGGCCGAGACCGACGAGGACAAGCCCGTCGGCCGCCTCATGCTCGTCCTGGACTCCTCGGGGTCGATGAGCGAGCTGACCGGCGACGGACGAACCCGCATCGACGCCGCGAAGGACGCACTGCGCGCCGTCGTCAACCAGCTGCCCGACGAGCAGCCGGTCGGGATGCGGGTCTTCGGTGCGACGCAGCCGACCCGCGCAGGAGCCGAGCTGTACTGCAGCGACTCCCAGAACGTCGCGCCTGTCGCGACCGACAACCGCGACGCCCTGAACGCGGCGATCGACGCCTATGAGCCGTACGGCGAGACTCCGATCGCCTTCGCGCTCCAGGAGGCCGGCAAGGACCTCGGCGAGAAGGGTCAGCGCTCGATCGTGCTCGTGAGCGACGGCCTCGCGACGTGCGAGCCCGACCCGTGCGTCGTGGCCGAGCAGCTGCGCGCCGGTGGGGTGGACGTCCGCATCGACGTCGTGGGCCTGAACGTCGACGCCGCGGCACGCGCGAGCCTGGAGTGCGTCGCCTCGGCCGGTGGCGGCACGTACTACGACGCGACCGACACCGCGAGCCTGATCGACGGGCTCACCGTCGCGCAGACCCGTTCGGCCCGGCCGTTCGACCTCACGGGCGAGCCGATCAAGGGCACCCCCGACGTCGACGACGCTCCCACCATGAAGGCCCCCGGCCAGTACCTCGACACGATGCCGATCGACGGCGAGCTCTACTACCGCATCCCGCGCACACAGACCGGATCGACGATCCACGCAGGTCTGACCTTCCCCTCTGAGTCCGGCACCGTCGGCGACGGGGTCAACCTGAGCCTCTACCCCGCCAGTGACGTCGAGGGGGTCTCGTGCGTCTCCACGGTGGCCTTCGGAAATGCCGTCGGACAGAGCAAGCCCTTCTTCTTCGGCGGCATCAGCACCTGGCAGGAGGACTCGACCGACCCGTGCAACACCGACGACGAGGTCGTCCTCAAGGTGGACAGCTTCACCGCCGTCAACGCCGGCAAGCCCATCGAGATCGCGGTGTACGAGGAGCCCCCGCTGGACGACGGCGCCGACAGCTCGCTCCAGCCGGCCCCCGACGAGGAACCGTGGAGCGAACTCGAACCGTCGACGGATCCTGCCGACGACGTCGTTCCCGGATCGAGCCTGGCGAGCGCACCCGTGCTCGAGGACGGCTCGTACACCCTCGACATCAGCCAGGGCGAGACCCAGGTCTTCGCCGTGCCACTGGACTTCGGCCAGTACCTCCAGGCCCAGTTCGACGCCACCTTGACCGCCGAGGCCGTCGACTCCGCGGTGGGGGGCAGCGGAATCCGGGTCGAGGTCATCGGCCCGCTGCGCACCGACGACGCCGTGTCCCTCTCGGAGTACGACGTCCCGGGATGGACTGCCGGGGCCCTGGCGAACATGCGCGCAGGGGACTCCTTCCGCACCGGCGCGCAGTCGCACGAGATCTCCTACCTGAACCGCGCGAAGTCCCTCAACGACCGCGGGCCGGCGATGCCGGGACTGCGATACGTCCGTGTCTCGTTCGAGGCGCCCGAGGGCTCGGCCAACCAGCCGTACACCCTCACGGTGGCGACGAGCGGCGAGGCCGGCGACGGCGCACCGGAGTACGACACGTCGAAGCTGCCCGCACCCGAGGCGGACTCCTCGCTCGTGTCGTCGCCGGTGCAGAACGTCGACACCGAGGCGACCTCGGCCGACGGCGACGCAGGCGACGACGGCGGGTTCCCGCTCCTTCCCGTGGGCCTCGGCGCGGCCGGGGCGCTCGCCCTCCTCGCCGCCGGCGCGCTGCTGGTCCGCTCGCGGGTCAGCGCACGCCGGTGACGACCGCGGCGACGACGAGCCCGAGGCCCGCGACC
>JAHEXN010000299.1 GCA_023252095.1 Actinomycetes bacterium
TGATCAGGCCGACGCGGGAGAGGTCGCCGACCAGCGTCGCGGCGACGATGACTCCCCCGTCGACGACGAGCTTCTTGTGCGTGCCGGTCACGGGGTTGGAGACCTGGACGACCTCGCCCCGGGCGGTCTCCGGCTCCCCCAGGACCGCGACGTCCAGGTCGGTCGCCCGCAGTCGCGCGACGGTGCGATGACCCGTGTAGGTCGCGGGCGACCCGGCGAACCGGTCGCCCAGGATCCGGGCCTGCTCCCAGGCCGGCGGGACGAGACCGGGCGTGCGACCGGAGTGCTCCGCGCAGTCGCCGATCGCGAAGACGTGCGGGTCGGACGTCGCGAGCGTGTCGTCGACGACGATGCCACGCGCCGTGACCAGGCCGGCCGCACTGGCCAGGCGGATGCGGGGGCGGCTGCCGGCGGTGAGCACCACGAGGTCGGCGTCGAGCTCGTAGCCGTTGTCGAGCCGCAGCCCCGAGGGCGTCAGTCGCGTCGCCCGGACGCCGACGTAGACCGCCGTGCCGAGCTGCTCGAGGCTGCGCGCCAGGATGCGCCCGGCCTGGGAGTCGACCTGGTGGCGCAGGACGTGGTCGCCGACCTCGACGAGCTCGGCGCGCATCCCCCGGACACCGAGCGCCCGGGCGACCTGGAGACCGAGCAGCCCGCCGCCGACGATCAACGCGCTCGAGGCACTCGACGCCGCGGCGATCAGGCGGTCGCAGTCGGCCAGGGTGCGGAACGCGTGCACGCGCTCGTCCATGACTCCGTCGGCGTCGACCAGCCCGCGGATCGGCGGAAGCTCGGGGATGCTGCCGATCGCCAGCACGAGCCGGTCGTAGGGCACCCGCTCGCCGTCGGCGAGCTCGACCTCCTGCACGCTCCGGTGGATCGCGACGACGCCCGTGCCCAGACGCAGGTCGACCGCGTGCGCCGCGTACCAGCTGGCGCTCCGCAACGAGATCGCCCCGGGACGGTGGGAGCCCTCGAGCACCGCCGACAGCAGGATGCGGTTGTACGGGGCGCACGGCTCCTCGCCCAGCACGGTCACGTCCGTGACGCCGTGCTCGACGAGCCGCTCCACGAGGGCCACGGCCGCCATCCCGTTGCCGACGACGACGGTCCTCATGTCGTCCCCCTCACGTCGACACCACGGCGGCGCAGACCTTGAACTCGGGCATGCCACTCGAGGGGTCGAGCGCGTCGGACGTCAGCCGGTTGGCCCCGAGCCAGTGGAACGGGACGAAGATCGTGTCGGGCCGGATCGTCTCGACGACCCGTGCCGGGGCGCGCAGGACGCCGCGGCGTGTGCGCACCGAGACCGGGTCGCCGTCGTGGGCGCCGACCCGGAGGGCCAGGAACGGGTGCAGCTCGACGAACGGCCCGGTGTCGGGCAGGTCCTTGATCCGCCGCGTCTGCGCACCGGACTGGTACTGGGCGAGCACGCGACCGGTGGTCAGGTGCACCGGGAACTCACCGTCGACGGGCTCGACGGGGCCCGTGTGGTCGACCGCGACGAAACGGGCCCGGCCGTCGGCGTGGAAGAACGACTCCTCGAACAGGCGCGGTGTCCCGGGATGATCGGTGTTGGGACAGGGCCAGAACACGCCGTTCTCGGCGCGGATGCGCGCGTAGTCGATGCCCGCGTAGTCGGCCCGACCTCCGGCGCTCGCCCGGCGGAGCTCCTCGAAGACCTCCTCGGGGTCGGTCGACCACGTCGAGGCAGCGCCGAGACGCTCGGCGATGCCGGCCATGAGCTCGAGGTCGGACCGCACGCCGTCGGGCGGCGTGACGGCCTGCTGGCGCAGGATCACGCGCCCCTCGAGATTGGTCATGGTGCCGGTCTCCTCGGCCCACTGCGTCACGGGGAGGACGACGTCAGCCAGGGCCGCGGTCTCGCTCATGACGATGTCGGCCACGACCAGCAGGTCGAGCGCCGCGAGACGTTCGGCGACGCGCGCCGTGTGGGGCGCCGACACGGCGATGTTCGAGCCCAGCACGAGCAGGCTGCGCGGCCCGCCGTCGGTGCCCAGGCTCATGAGCAGCTCGTACGCCGAGAGTCCCTTGCCGGGCAGGCTCGCCGGGTCGACGCCCCAGACCCCGGCGACGTGGGCCCGGGCCGCGGGGTCGTCGATCATGCGGTAGCCGGGGAGCTGGTCGGCCTTCTGGCCGTGCTCACGTCCGCCCTGGCCGTTGCCCTGGCCCGTGAGGCAGCCGTACCCCGCGAAGGGGCGTCCCGGAAGTCCCAGCGCCAGCGAGAGGTTGACCCATGCCAGCACCGTGGCGGTGCCGTCGGCGTGCTGCTCGGCGCCTCGGGCCGTCATGATCATGACGCGGGGCGAGCTCATGAGCAGGTTCGCGAGCTCGCGCAGCTGCGCGACCGCGACCCCGGTCACGCGCTCGACCCGCTCGGGCCACCACGCGGCCGCCGCGGCGCGGACGTCGTCGAACCCCGAGGTCCGCGTGGCGACGTACTCCTCGTCGACGCCACCCGCGGCGTCGACGAGGTGCAGCAGCCCCAGGGCGAGCGGCAGGTCGGTGCCAGGCACGGGCTGCACGTGCACGTCGGCGCGGTCGGCCGTGAGCGTGCGCCGCGGGTCGACCACCACGACGTGGGCACCACGCTCCCGCGCACGGTCGAGGTGACGCACCGCCGGCGGCATGGTCTCGGCGATGTTGGATCCCACGAGGACCACGACATCGGCCTGCTCGACGTCGGCCAGCGGGAACGGCAGGCCCCGGTCGACGCCGAACGCCTGGTTGCCGGCGCTCGCCGCCGACGACATGCACCAGCGGCCGTTGTAGTCGATCATCCGCGTGCCGAGAGCGACTCGGGCGAGCTTGCCCAGCTGGTACGCCTTCTCGTTGGTCAGTCCCCCACCGCCGAACACCGCGTTCGCGTCGGCACCGTGTTCGTCGCGAATCGCCGCGAGCCGGTCCGCCACGACGTCGAGCGCCTCGTCCCACGACACCGCGGACCACTCGTCCGTGGCCCGGTCCCGCACGAGCGGCGTCGTGAGCCGCTCGCGCGAGCCGCGCAGTCCCGTGGCGGTCCAGCCCTTGCGGCACAGCGCACCCTCGTTGACCGGGAAGTCCTCGCGGGCCTCCACCTTCAGGCTGCGGCCCTCGCGCACGAGGGTCATGCCGCACTGGAGGCTGCAGTACGGGCAGTGGGTGTCAGTCACTCAGACGTCCCGGTAGCGCGAGCCGGACCGACGGAGGAAGACGGCCCAGGTCACGGCGGCACACACGACGTAGAACGCCGTGAAGATCCAGAACGCCGTCTTGGTCGCCGAGAGCGGGTCGCTGACCCAGGGGCTGTTGAACGTGATGGGGATCAGGAAGCCGCCGATGGCCCCGATCGCGCCGACGATGCCCAGGGCGGCCGAGGAGCGCTTGCCCTCCGCCCGGAGAGCGACGTCGCGCTCCGGCGTGCCGGCGCTCGTCGTGTGCTCCGCATCGCGGCGGAAGATCGCCGGGATCATCTTGTAGGTCGAGCCGTTGCCCATGCCGCTGAACACGAAGACCAGCAGGAACGCGGCCAGGAACCACGGGAAGACGCCGGCGTTGGTGTCGACCGCCGACCGCACCGCCTCGGGGAACTGGAACGCCGCGGGATCGGCGGCGATCGTCGCGAGCTGGTCCGGCGAGGGACGCGCCGGCAGGGTCTACAGGCGGCTCAGGGTCACCAGGACCAGGA
>JAHEXN010000300.1 GCA_023252095.1 Actinomycetes bacterium
GAACGCGATGATCGACAAGAAGCGGATCGGGAGCTGGACCAGGGCGGTCGGACCGTGAGCGCCCTCGCCGTCGAACTGCAGGCTGTCACCGGGCTCGAGTCGGTACGTCGCCGCCGAGTGCCCGTACTCCATGACGCCCTCGAGCATGTAGAGGAACTCGGTCCCGGGATGCTGGAAGAGCGGGTACGTCTCGCTCTGCGCACTCAGCGTGACGAGGAGGGTCTCGAGTCGCTTGTGCTGCCCACGCAGGGCACCCAGCAGCTCGTACTCGTGCCCGACCCTCGACCCCGTGCGAGCGATGCGCGCCCCCGTGCCGGCCGGCGTGTACGCGGCCTCGCGCTCGGCATCGGCCCCGCGGAACAACGACGTCACCGGCACGTCGAGCCCTTCAGCGAGCCGGCGCAGCATCGACAGGCTGCACGAGGTCTGGGCGTTCTCGATCTTCGAGAGCATGGCCTTCGAGATGCCGATCCGGTCGGCCATGTCCGAGACGCTGAGGCCCGCCTGGAGCCGAAGCGCGCGGACGTTGACCGCGATGACCTCCTCGAGCTCGGCGACGATGGGCTCCGCCGGGTCCCGGTCGCGGGCGCTGCCGGCAACGTTGCGGAGGAGGGCGTCGTGATCGGCCATGACGGTCACGGTAGCGGTGTCTGCCCGCCTGCGGCCGCGCATCGGCCCCGCGTCCTCTGCCGGGCGTCACGACGGGGGCCGACCCGAAGGCCGACCCCCGCCCGAGACCGCACCGGATCAGATGGCCGCCTCCCCCCGCTCCCCCGTGCGGACGCGGAGGACCTCGACCAGGTCGGTCGCCCAGATCTTGCCGTCACCGATCTTGCCCGTGCGCGCCGCCGAGGCGACCGCCTCCAGCGCGGTCTCCAGGTCGGCGTCGGCCACGACGACGTCGACGCGGATCTTCGGGCGGAACTCGACCTGGTACTCCGAGCCTCGGTAGACCTCGGAATGGCCCTTCTGGGCTCCGTGTCCGGACACCTCGGTGACGGTCAGACCGGCGACCCCCAGCCCCGTGAGGGCCTCCTTGACGTCGTCGATGCGGTACGGCTGAAACACCGCAGTGATGAGCTTCATGTCAGCTCCTCTCCATGTCGTAGGCGGACTCCGCGTGCTGGCTGACGTCCATGCCCTCGTACTCGGCCTCCTCGTCGACCCGAAGACCCATGACCTTGTCGAGCACCTTGGCGATCACGTAGGTCGCCACGAACGCGTAGCCGCACACCGCAACGATCGCGACGAGCTCCCGCCAGGCGATGTCCCAGCTCCCCCCGAGCAGGACTCCCTCAATGCCCGCCGGCGAGCCTCCGAACCCGATCAGGACCACGCACACCGAGCCGACGATGCCGCCGACGCCGTGGACCGCGAACGCGTCGAGCGACTCGTCGATGCCCAGCTTGGACTTCCACGTGACCGCCCAGGCGACCACGGCACCCGAGGCGAAGCCGACGAACAGCGCGCCGAGGGCGTCGACCGCGTCGGCCGAGGGGGTGATGCCGACCAGGCCGGCGATGATGCCCGAACACATGCCGAGCGTCGTGGCGTGGCCGTCACGGATGCGTTCGACGAGGCAGAACCCGATCATGCCGGTGCATCCGGCCAGCAGCGTCGACATCACGGCGTACTGCGCCAGGAAGTTGGCACCTCCTGCCGTGCCGCCGTTGAAGCCGATCCAACCCATCCAGAGCATGCCCACGCCGACCAGGACGATCGGCAGGTTGTGCGGGCGCATCTGAGTGTTGCGCCGCTTGCCCAGGACCATCGCCAGCGCCAGGGCACCGAGGCCCGCCGACATGTGCACGGCCGTGCCACCCGCGTAGTCGTGCAGCTTGACGACGTTGCGCAGCCAGCCGCCCGTCGTGCCGTCGCCGTCGTACGCGAAGACCCAGTGCCCGATCGGCAGGTACACGATCGTCAGCCACAGCCCCGAGAAGACGATCCACGCGGAGAACTTCATCCGCCCGACGGCGGCCGAGGCGACGATCGCGACCGTGATGGCGGCGAACAGGACGTAGAACGCGAACCAGTACGGCTCGACGATCGACCCGTCACCCGGGTCGTCGTAGATGCCGATCCAGCCGAAGTGCTCCAGCGGGTTGCCGAGCAGCCCGAGTCCGCCGAGGCTGTCGCCGACGACGGCACCGTGGCCGTAGAGGACGTACAGGACCGAGACGACAGCGAGCGTGCTCATGCACATCATGAGCATGTTGAGGGTGTTCTTGGGTCCGACCATGCCGCCGTAGAACAGGGCGATTCCGGGAAACATGATCAGGACGACGGCGAATGCGGCAAGCATCCAGGCCACGTCGGCTGGGGTCATCAGCGAGCTCCTCGTGTGGGGGTAACGGGGCGGGGGGATGCGGCAGGCCACACGGGCCGCCGCGCCGGGTCACGTCGTCGGGAACCGGGGGTCGTGGGTCAGGCGTCGCGCGGCGTCTCCCGCGCGCCACGGGAGTGCAGCCACTCCACGGCGCGGTCGCGGAACGTCGCGATGCCCTTGTAGTCGGCCATGTCGTCGGGGAGGTCGGCGAGCACCGCCGCGGTGCGGGCACGCCACGGCTCGATCGTCGCGAGCACCTCGAGGGGCAGCAGGTACGTGCGGATCAGGAACAGCACGGCGCCGGACTCCTCCAGGCGGATCAGGTGCTGCACCTCGGTGCGCAGGTGCACCTCCCGGCCGAAGTCGTCGTCGCTCACGGTGAGGATCCGGGGCCGGTCGGGACCCCACTCGTGGTAGATCTCAGTCGAGACGTCGAGCCGCCGGCCGATCGTGAGCGTCCAGTTGGTGCGGCGGTACGGCTGTCCGGGCTGCAGACGCATCAGGAAGTCGCGGGCGCGGGTGATGACGCCGGTCTCGCGCAGTCGCGGCACCGGGCCGTGGATCTCCAGGAACGTCATGCCGACGTCGAAGCCGAACGACCAGTCGGCCGCGAACGTCACGACACCGGCATCACCCCACAGGTCGTCGTCGCGCTGGTCGAGCAGCACGAGGTCCTCCTGCACCTGGCTCGCGATGTACCGCAAGGGGTCCGTCGGCAGCGTGCTGTCGTCGGCATAGGTGAACCGCTGCTCGATGCCGAGCAGTCGGTTGGTCCAGACGTGCTGCTCGCCGTCGCGGACCAGGGACATGACGTCGGGACGGCTCGTGGCCAGCTCCCGCATCAGGGTCAGCATCGTGTCCCAGCACGCTGGCCCCATGTGGCCGAGGGCGGTGGCCCGGCTCGGGTCACGTTCGAGGATCCGGGCCCGCTCGGCGAGCTCGTGGAGGTACTCGCTATCGATGTCGACGACCGCGTCACCCCACTGGCCCACGGGCGTGCCCACCACGCCGCGCGCCGGCTCGACGTTGGTCGAGTAGCGGTACTGATCGGTCGGGAACGGGAACGGGAATCCCTGCACGAGGTCGGGGCCGAGCGTGGGCGAGGTGGTCACAGGTCGATCTCCAGTCGGTCGCCGGTCGCGCGGGACACGCAGCACATGAGCGTGTCGCCGGCGGCCTTCTCGTCGTCGGTCAGGAACAGGTCGCGGTGCCAGGGCGTGCCCGAGGACACGGGGACACGGCACTCGCCGCAGACGCCCTGGCGGCACAGGTTGGGGACCGCCACGCCCTCGGCCTCCAGCGCGTCGAGCAGGCTGACGCCGGAGGACACCGGGACCGTGCGCCCTGATGCCGTGAGC
>JAHEXN010000301.1 GCA_023252095.1 Actinomycetes bacterium
GTTCGTGGACTCCGGGAGCGTCAGCGGCAGGTCCATGATGTCGTCGGCGGCACGCGTGAGCGTGAAGGTGCCGAGGGCCGCTGCGGGCGCCACGATGGCGGCCACGAGCAGTCCGCCGATCGCCGCGAGCCGCAGCACGGCCAGGGCGGCCGCGCCGGCCGAGGGAGGGCGCGGCTCGTCGCGCACGCGGCGGCGCAGACGGGTCGCGGCAGTGCCGAAGTCCATGCCAGGAGGATACGGGACCTCGCCGCACGGATCGTGGTCGACGACGGCTCGCTCCTCGTGTCCCGGGGGCCCATGGGCAGGGCCGCGGTGGCATTTTCGACAGATCTGGTTCGAAAGAACTAGGCGAAACACCTCATCCGGCCCTGACGGAGGTCCTCAGGTTTTTCATACGCTCGTCTCAGACACCTTGGTCCCGTCGGGTCGGGACCACCTCGGGAGGTTCGACATGATGTTCGGAAACAGCTGGGCCGGCCAGGCAGCCTGCCGCGGGCGCACGGAAGAGCTCTTCGTCAAGGGCGCGGAGCAGAACCGCGCCAAGACGATGTGCGGCGCCTGCCCCGTGACGGCCGAGTGCCTCGCGGAGGCGCTCGACAACCGCATCGAGTGGGGCGTGTGGGGTGGCATGACCGAGCGGGAGCGTCGGGCGCTGCTGCGCCGCCGCCCGAACGTGACGCAGTGGCGTCGCGTGCTCCAGCCCACGGGCTGAACCACCCCGAGCCGGGCTACCGGCCGAGCAGGTCGCCGATGCGGCGCAGGCCCTCGAGGTCGTGCACGTCGGTCGACAGTGCCGTGACCGGCACCTGCGGCACGCCCGGGTGCGACCGGGCGAAGCCGTCGCGCTCGCGCTGCTCACGGGCCGCCGTGGCGAGCCGTTCGGCATGGACGTCGAGCAGCTCAGCGGTCTGCGCGTCGACACCGGTGCCTCCGCGGAGCCGGCGCGCCACCGCGCGGGCGTCGTCGAGGTCGATCGTGGTCGTGACGTCGTCGTGGACCCGGTTGACCACGAGCCCCGCGAGCGGCATCGCGTCGCCCGCGAGCCGCTCGACGAAGTACGAGGCCTCCCGCATCGCGGCGGGCTCCGGCGCGGCGACCACGAGGAACGCGGTGCCCTGCGCCTGCAGGAGCGCGTAGGTCGACTCGGCCCGTTGGCGGAAGCCGCCGAACAACGTGTCGAACGCGGCCACGAAGGTCTGCACGTCGCTCAGCACCTGGGCGCCCAGGACCTTGTTGATCGCGCCCGTCACGAGCCCGAACCCCGCGCTCAACAGCCTCGCGGGGCCCTTCGCGGGGGCCAGGAGGAGCTTGATGAAGCGACCGTCGAGCATCGACGACAGGCGCTCGGGGGCGTCGAGGAAGTCGAGGGCCGAACGCGACGGCGGGGTGTCGACGATGATCAGGTCCCAGTCGCCCTGGGCGTGGAGCTGCCCGAGCTTCTCCATCGCCATGTACTCCTGGGTGCCGGCGAACGAGCTGGAGAGCGCCTGGTAGAAGGGGTTGGCGAGGATCTGCTCGGCCTTCTCGGGGCTCGCATGGGCCTCCACGACCTCGTCGAAGGTGCGCTTCATGTCGAGCATCATGGCGTCGAGCGAGCCGCCGTCCGCTCCGGCACCCGCGACGGCGCGGGGCGTGTTGTCGAGCTCGGTCAGGCCCATCGACTGGGCGAGTCGCCGGGCCGGATCGATCGTCAGCACGCAGACCTTGCGGCCGGCATCGGCGGCCCGCATCGCGAGGGCCGCGGAGGTCGTGGTCTTGCCGACTCCTCCCGAGCCGCAGCACACCACGATGTGGATCGAGCGGTCGGCGATCAGCGCGTCGACGTCGAGGTGGCCGGCGGCGTCGCGGGTGGCCACGACCCGCGGCTGCGAGCGTGGCCGCCGCGAGTCCGGCGCGGTCCGGGAGGTCCTGGGGCTCATGCCGGGACCGCCTGGAAAAGCGTCACGGTAGGCGGTCCCGGCATGAGGTGGACCCCGAGGTTCACTCGCTCGCGCTCGCTCATGCCACGCCTCCGTCGCGGAGGAGCTCGGCGAGCTCCATCAGGCCACCGATGCCGATGTCGTCGAGGAGCGGGAGCTCGGTCGTCGTGGCGGGGGAGTCCTCCAGCAGTTCGCGCTGGCTCTGCTGCAGCTCCTGGCGCTCGAGGTGCCCGCGTCCCTCGTCGAGCAGTGCGGTCGCTGCGGACCCGTCCAGACCGGCGGCGGCGAGGGCCTTCGCGACGGCCTTGGGGGTGAGTCCGCCGCCGGTGATCGCTGAAGCGGTCGCGTCGGACAGCAGCGCGCCGCGGACGAGGTTGACGATGACGTGCCCCACGGGCAGGTCGGCCGCGGCGAGGTCGGCGATGCCGTCGAGCGTCTCCTGCACCGGCATCTCCTCCAGCACCGTCACGAGGTGCACCCGGGTCGCGTCGGACCGCATCATCGCCGTGATCGAGTCGGCCTGGCGCCGGATCGGACCGACCTTCGCGAGCCCGGCGACCTCGGTGCTGACGTTGAGGAACTGGCGGATGCGGCCCGTGGGCGGCGCGTCGATCACGATCGCGTCGTACTGCGGGCCGGTGTCGCGCTTCTCGCCGCGTCGACGGGCGATCTCGTAGACCTTGCCGGTGAGCAGCACGTCGCGGACACCCGGCGCGATCGTCGTGGCGAAGTCGATGACGCCGAACTTGTCGAGCGCCTTGCCGGCCCGGCCGAGCCGGTAGAACATCTCGAGGTACTCCAGCAGCGCGGACTCGGCGTCGATCGCGAGCGCGAAGACCTCGCCGCCGCCCAGGCCTGAGGCGACCCGGCGCTCCTCGTAGGGGAGGGGGGCGACGTCGAGCAGCTGGGCGATGCCCTGGCGACCCTCGACCTCGCACACCAGCACGCGCTGGCCGCGGCCCGCCAGGGCGAGCGCGAGGGCCACGGCAACAGTGGTCTTGCCCGTGCCGCCCTTGCCGGTGACGACGTGGAGCGCGGTGGACGACACGGTCGCAGCCTAGCGAGCGCGGGCGGATCCGCTCGGTGAATCGGCGTGTGCCCGCTCTCGTTCCGAGGGAAAACCCCCGTCGCCCGGACGGCTCCGGCGTCGTACGTTGACCGGACCAGTCGTCCTCACCCCGGGAGCTCCCGTGCGCCGTCTTCGTGTCGTCTCCGTCCTGCTCGTCCCGCTCGCCCTGCTCGCCGCCTGTGGCGACGACGACTCCGGAGACGCGGGCGGCTCCGACACGAGCAGCTCGGCGGACTCCGGGGACGAGGGCGCCGACGCGCCCGACGAGGCGCCCAACATCTGCGATCTCCTGCCGGCCGAGGCCGCGAGCGACGTCGCCGGGTTCGCCGTCACGGCGGAGGAAGGCCCCTTCGACATCTGCGAGTACGGCCAGGAGGATCCGCGGGCCACGTCGTTCAACCTGGGGGCGCAGCTCGAGTCGGAGCTGGGCGGCGGCGCCGGGGTCTACTTCGACGGCCTCACGACCGGCATCACGCTCGAGGACGAGTCGGCACCCGACGTGGGCGAGCAGGCCCGCATCGTGACCGGTGAGGTGTCCGGGTTCAGCCAGACCGCGGGTGCTGCCCTGTCCGACGGCGTCCTCCACACCGTGAACCTGTCGCCGGGCGACGAGCTCGACGCAGCGGGCGAGCTCGCGCTGGCCGAGAAGCTCCTGCAGGCGATGGTGGATGCCGGTTGATCCGGTTCGACCACCAA
>JAHEXN010000051.1 GCA_023252095.1 Actinomycetes bacterium
GCGTCGATCGGGCTTTGCGCGACGTGGCGCTGACACTCGTATCCGGGGCGGTGTAAACGCTCCCGGGCGGTCCGCACGACCGGACGCACGCCTCGCGCCCGTGCTTCTTGAGCGGCCTCGACGACGTCGGAGAGACTCTCGACCCTCGGCTGCTGGTCCTTCCAGCTCGGCAGACCGTTGCGCTCCTCGTACGCCAACTGCCGGCACTGCTGCGAACACCACTTTCGCGGCCGGCCACGCTTCTGCGGGGGCATCCGCCTTCCGCACTGTCCACACGTCCTGGGCTTCACCGCCTCCGATACGCGCTCATCGCTCATCGTCAGCACCTCCTACGTCCACAAGGCCCCAGACTCGCCCTCAGTGATCAGCCGACCCCTAAGAAACTTTCCGTCACACACCTCTTGCATTGACGGAAAGGGGGGCCGCTCGCGGCGCGCGCCTCAAGGTCAGAGTTCCCACTTCACTTGTCCTAAGACAAGAGAAGTGGGAGCCTTGAACCATGCCGATCGGAGTCGTGGAAGCAGCACAACGTTTGGGCGTCTCGCGCCAGCGCGTGCTGCAGATGATCTCCGACGAGCGTCTGCCGGCCGAGCGCGTCGGCCGCGCATGGTCGATCCAGGAGAGCGACATCGCTCGCCGTCGCGTCCCCGTCGGTCGACCCCTGTCGGTCAGCATGACCCGGGGACTCCTCGAGCTGGCTGCGGGCATCCGTCCGGACCTGAGCCCACGCGACGTCTCGCGCCTCCGCGCACACATGCTGCGCCTTGCGCGGGAGTCACGCTCCGACGGCGATGCCGCCGGGCTCGTGAGGTCATGGCTGCCCGGACGAGCGGCACGTCACGAGATGTCCGTCGCCGAAGCCGACCTGCCCGGAGTCCTGGCCGATGATCGGCTCGCCCTGTCGGGGGCCTCCGGCAGGCTGGCGGCCATGTCGTCGCCACACCTGGTCGAGGGGTACGTCGCCGAGCCGGATGCTCCGAAATTCCTCGCTGACCACTTCGCCGTCGAGTCCGACGACCGCAGCCGCGCCAACCTCATCGTCCACGTCGCCGACGTTGTACCCCCGGCCTCGCCCGTGCTCGTCGCGGCCGACCTCGCCGAGTACCGCGGTGGCCGCGAAGACCGCCAGGCAAGGGCCTTGTTGAAGGAGTGGTTCGACTCAGGCGACTACGACGTTGACCTCCTCTTCGGACGCGCCCACCCATGACCGTCTCCATGCCAGTGACCACCGAAGCCCAGGTCGCGTCGTGGCACGCGCTCATGGACCTGCACAGAGCGCTGCCCGGTCGCTGGACGATCGTCGGCGGACAGATGGTCCACCTGCACTGCGCCGAGCGCGATGCCTTCCCCGTTCGGCCGACCGATGACGCCGACGCCCTGCTCGACGTGAAGGCCCACCCCTCGGTCCTCGAGGACTTCACCGCCGGACTCGTCGACGCCGGGTTCGCTCCCCTCACGAGCGGCAGCGGTCATCAGCACCGATGGAGGAAGGGCGACGCGCAGATCGACGTCCTCATCAGCGACAAGCTCGGTGACCGCAAGACCTACCGCACCATCACCGGCGCCCCGACCGTCGGCACGCCAGCCGCGGCGCTGGTCCTCGCCCGCTCGGACGACCTCACCATCGAGGTCGAGGGGCGCATCGGCACAGTCCGTCGACCCACGCTGCTCGGGTCACTGATCGCCAAAGGAGCGGCCCACTCCGTGGCCGATGGACGCGACCGACACCGGCAGGACTTCGCGATGCTCGCGGCCATGCTCCGTGCCGACGACCTGCGCGATGCGGACCTGACGAGAGGCGAGCGGAGGTACCTCACCCGCATGCTCGCGGCGACCCGCGACGACGCCGTCGCACTGGAGATCAGTCCCGACACTCGCAACGGCTTGGCTCGACTCGAGACCATCCTGAAGGCGTAGGCGCGGGAACGTACCCCCTCGTTGACCAACGTCACCGCCCACGTACCCCCTACTTCGCACCCCCGACGTACCCCCGAAAGTTCGAGGTTCAGTGATCACCGAGACCCGCGCCAGGGCCTTGTGGTCATGTGATCCCACGACTACGGAGGACGGGGATGAGTGATCAAGTGATGGAGCGACTCGTCGCACCGGAGGACCTGGCCGAGCTGCTATCGGTGACCACCGGACAGCTCGCGCAGATGCGCTACCTCGGGACGGGACCGGAGTACGTCAAGGTCGGCACCCGCGTGCGGTACGCGCTGTCGGACGTACGGACGTGGCTCGACCAGCAGCGCCGGGCCCGAACCTGAGGGATAGGGCGTCCACAGCCTTCGGGTCTGACGACATTCTCCACAGATCAGCACCTGCCCCTGATGCGGGCAGCGCTGCGAGCCGTAGGCACGGAGAAGCGGAAGGAGCGTGATCGACGGTGGCCACCATCGAGTCGTACGAGACGTCCAGCGGCAAGCGCTACCAAGTCCGCTACCGGACGCCGGAACGCACCCAGACGAAGAAGCGCGGGTTCAAGACCAAGCGCGAGGCCGAGCAGTTCGCGGCCTCGGTCGAGGTGCAGAAGTACCGCGGCGAGTTCATCTCGCACCAGGCCGGACTCACCACAATCGGTGAGCTTGGCCCCGGCTGGCTCTCACGACAGCGCGCTCACCTCAAGCCGTCGTCGATGAAGGCCCTCGAGGTCGGATGGCGCGTGCACGTCCTGCCGCGCTGGGGCGAGGTGCGGGTCAGCGACATCAGCCGCACGAAGATTCAGGACTGGGTCGCGGCGCTCGGCGAGGACCGGTCGGCCACGACCGTGAAGCGTGCCTTCGGGGTGCTGTCGTCGATCCTCGACGAGGCCGTCGACGACCGCCGCATCGTCGCGAACCCGGCCAAGGGCGTGAAGACCAAGCGCAAGGTCATGCGCGGACGCGTCTACCTCAATCACCGCCAGGTCGACCACCTCGCGAAGGAGGCCGGTGACTCTGCCGGCGTCATCCTCGTCCTTGCCTACACCGGCATCCGGTGGGGCGAGATGATCGCGCTCCGCGTCCGTGACGTCGACACCTCACGACGCCGACTGTCGATCGAGCGCAACGCCGTCGAGGTCGGCACCGAGATCCACGTCGGCTCCCCGAAGAATCATGAGCGCCGATCCGTGCCGTACATCCAGATGCTCGACTCGCTCTTCGAACAGTCCTGCGCCGGCAAGCCACCCGAGGCGCTGCTCTTCCCCGGTCCCGACGGCGAGCTCCGTCGCCGGACGCGCACGGACGGTTCCTCAGGTGGTTGGTTCGCCGGCGCCGTCCGCCGCGCGGGCATCCCGCGCGTCACGCCCCACGACCTCCGCCACACCGCCGCCTCACTCGCGATCTCATCCGGCGCCAACGCCAAGGCCGTCCAGCGCATGCTCGGCCACAAGTCCGCCGCCATGACCCTCGACGTCTACGCCGACCTCTTCGAGGACGATCTAGATGCGGTGGCAATCGCGATGAATGCGGCGGCGACCCAGGCCCTCGGGCTCACGAACTAAACGAGTTTCGTCGTTCACGACCCCGGGTACTCGCCGTAGATGATGGCAAGTGCTCTCCGCGAATACACCTCGACTATGGCATCCGAAACTGAGTCCGTCTCTCGGTAACCTGGGTTGGTGTCGTGATGAAACTGGCCTGCATACTCGTTGATCTCTCGAAGCTCAGCCACGAGTCCTTGTGCATGGCACAGCGGTGAAGGTGCCGTTGCGTTCTCAATCCCGGTGATTACGGATCCCAACATCTGACCTGTGGGCAGGAGCTTCGGGAATCGCCGATGGAGGTACCCCTCCATCAAAGGGCGGATAGCTCTCGCCGCAGGAGCAGGGTCTCCTCCGCTGTCCCGAAATTCCTCAATGATTCGGTAGTTCCGGTAGTACTCGGTCTCACACTCTCGATCGATATCTACCTGCCCGAACCCCGTGTAGCCGGAGGCAATGCGCTCGAGCCTGAAGATAACTGCATCGGAAGTGGCGGGGTGCTTGCGCAAGGCATCACGCAGCTCGCGCACAAGGTTGGCATCGTGCGTCAGGACGACGAGTTGCGCCGCCTTCTCCGCGATGTCACGAAGTATCCGCCGCGTCAACTCCCTGCGTGACCGATCCAGACTGCTGACGGGATCGTCCACGACGACGACCTTCGCTGAGAGTTGCGGATCGCCAAGAGTAGAGGCCGCGAAGAACGCGAACGCAAGTGTTCTCTTATCTCCGTCACTAAGAGCAGTAGCGAACGAAGGTGCTACCGAGCTCGAGGCCACGCTTCGACCTCGGAGAAGAATCCCATAGTCGGACTTCGGAGCATTGCCGCGAAAACTTGTCGTTATTTCCTCGATTGAGAAGGTCGCGCCCAGTTGCGACAAGTACTTGTTGATGTCGTCTCGATAGGCGTCCAGTGTGGTCTTCATGATCGCCTTCAGCGCCTGGCGAGCACGATCCTTCTCTCCCTCGGCCTCCTTCTGACTCTGACCCGCTTCGACTAGGGCGCGTACTGCCTCAACCGCGGCCGTCTCGTGACGAGTCTGCTGCAACTTTGCTCGCTGAATTTCGGCCAGGATCTCAACTTCGCTCGCGGCAGAGAGTGTCGTCTTGAAGGCCTCGATCGTTCTCACATTCTCGTCGACAACCTCATTCGCTCGTCCGACTAATTCGTACACAGATCGCCAGGCGACCGATGCCGCGTTGAATTCGTCCTCTGTGCCGATTGACTTCCACATCTCACGTCGCTTGGCGGACACGAGATCAACCACCAATTTCGATGCAACCGAGAGTCGCTTCGACAGCTCCTCGGAATCAATCTGCACGGCCTCCAGCGTGCAGTGTTCTTCCCACTGCTTGAACAGTTCTCGTCGCTGCCGGACCGCACCCTCCACGGATTCGAGATAGCCCGAAACGCCCCCGTCGGAGAGCGCAGTCGAGAGTGCGTCTACTCGCTCCGACAGGTCGATGTACGCCTCATTGAAATGGGAGCGGTAGGCCTTCACTAGCGAGACCTCAGAGGTGTCCTGGCCGCAGTAGGGACAGGCCGTCGCCGAGTCAAACTTCTGGCCGTCCTCCAACCAATGCTCTGCCTCGTCATGGGCCAGACGTCGAAGATGCTCCTGGACAAGTTCCTCGGCCGTGTCGTGGACGTCATCCAGCGTTTCACGAAGAACCTCAAACGCCGCCGCCAGATCAATGGTGACGATCGATATCCGGTCTGCGTTCGGCCGCGCAAGAATCCTGCCAACGTTTCGAGTGTCGACAAGCTTCGTCTCTAGCCGTGCGACCTCATCGGCGATGTTGAGATCCTGCGGCAACTGCCGGAAACCCTCGATCGACAATTCGCCACGCATGCCGTCGATCTTGGCTTCGGCGCTGGCGAGATCCGACTTCGCGTCCAGAAGCTTCTTCTCGGCTTTTTCAAGCACCCCCTGTGCCGCAACGGCCTTTGTGCCGAGCGCGAACGCCAGCAGACGCTCCCTGTGGGCGGGCGTGATGACTCCGCCGGAATGAACATTGCGGTCGATAAAACCAGCGTCGAAAACGGTGAGCTCAGGTCGATGGACATCCCATCCGGCCCCAGCCTTGAAGGTCGACTTCTGTCCACTACCGAACTGGAGGCAGGCTTCCATCGGACCCGAGTCATCGACGGTCTGTCTTTCAGTCACGCCCGTGGCGTCACCGGTCGCAAGCGAGTGGAGCAAACTGCTGAGGGTGGACTTGCCACGGCCGTTGTCCGCGTAGATCAAGGTGCTGCGGCCGAACTTGAATGCGATCGGGCGCGCGTCATTGAAGAGGCCGATGTGTTGAATCTTCTCGATGCGCTCGAGCACGGCGAGCTCCTTCGGGGGTCAGCTAGGCGTCGACGCCGGTGGCGCCATACTGCCCGAGCATCGGCTCGCCATCCGTAGAACGACCCCTCGTCTCATCCGCATGCTGAGAAAAGTGTGCCCAAAATGTGCCCAAAGCGGCTTTCGAGGCAAAGAGAAGACCCCCGATAACACTGGAATCCCAGTGAGAATCGGGGGTCTTCGTCACGCGGTGGCGGTGGGATTTGAACCCACGGTGGGTTTGACCCCACACATCATTTCGAGTGATGCACCTTCGGCCGCTCGGACACGCCACCGCCGAGGATCTTACGTCAGCGCGGCCTCTCAGCAGAAACCGGGTCTATTTGCGGCAAATCTTGCGGATCGTCACAGGCTGACCACAGTGCAGCGCGCTTCTCTGGAGTGACTGACGAGAAGGAGCCCCACGTGAGCGACGAGACGACACCCCGGTCCGACCCGCACCGCGAGCAGAACGCCGCCCCGATCCCCCCGCCGCCGGCACCGCCCGCTGCGGCGGCACCTCCACCGCCGCCCCCGCCGTTCGACACGCGTCCGCGTAGCACGTCGACGAACGCCGGCATGGCCGCGGCGCTCGTTGGACTGGGCGCAGCGATGGTCCTGGGTGTCACGGGCGTGGCCTTCGGCATCACCGAGGCGCGCCACGACAGCGACACCGTCGCGGTGCCCGGACTCATCGAGCTGCAGCCGAGCGACGAGAGCCGCACGCAGAACGCCAGCCTGCCCGCCACCGATGCGACGAAGGAGCAGGAGAAGGGCCTCGTCTACATCAACACCGTCGTCGGCTACGGCGACGGCGGCGGCGCGGGCACCGGCATGATCCTCACGTCGAACGGCACGATCCTGACCAACCACCACGTGATCGAGGGCGCCACGAGCATCGAGGTCGAGGTCGTCAGCACGGGGGAGAAGTACGAGGCCGACGTCGTGGGCTACGACGACTCCGCCGACGTCGCGGTGCTGCAGCTGCAGGACGCCTCCGACCTCGCGACGGTCGACCTCGACCAGCACGAGAAGGTCGCGGTGGGCGACGAGATCGTGGCCGTCGGCAACGCCAACGGCGACGGCGGTGCGGCGAGTGCTGCGGCCGGGGTGGTCACCGATCTCGACCAGGAGATCACCGCCGAGTCCGCCGCCGGCTCCGAGAAGCTCACTGGCCTCATCCAGGTCGACGCCGACGTCGTGGCCGGCGACTCCGGCGGCGCGCTGCTCGAGGCCGACATCGTCGGCTACGCCGTGCCGATCGACGACGCCGTCAAGATCGCCCGCAAGATCGTCGCTGGCGACGCGTCCGACACGATCCACATCGGCGACAGCGCCTTCCTCGGCGTGCAGCTCGACCCGCAGTCGCAGGTGCCGCTCGTGGCCGGCACGATCGAAGGCACCGCCGCGGCGCAGGCGCAGATCCCCGCCGGCAGCACCATCACGGCGCTCGACGGCACCCCCATCGCCACGACCGACGAGCTGTCCGACCTCATCGCGCAGCACGCACCGGGCGACGACGTCACCGTGACGTGGGTCGACGGGAACGGCGCCGAGCAGACCGCGACGGTCACGCTCGGCACCGGCCCCGTGGGGTGAAGCGCGCCGGGTCGGGGCTCAGGCCTCGACCCGGCTTGGGGTGCGCGTGGGTGGCTTCGAGGCTCGTGCGCCAGAGCGCACTCACACCTCAACCACCGGAGGGCGGGTCGCCTTGCGGTTCTTCACGAGCGCGTCGATCACGGTTCCGGCCTCGACCGCGATGCCGACGACGACCGTGACCAGGTTGATCGTGTCGAGCGTCGACGGCGTGATGTCGAGGGCCGCGACAAACTCACGGCTCAGCAGCATGTCGTTCGCGGCGAGGTAGACGAACGGGACGACCCACCCGAGCGAGATCAGCGCAGTGCCCGCGACGACGGGCCACGTGAAGCGCCCGACGCGGTACTTCACGACCTCGAAGGCCATCGACACCACGAGCACCGCGATGAGCAGCGGCAGCCAGAACGACCACAGGTTCGGATCGAGGACCGGGACGTCGTCACCGCCGGGCCCCTCGACCCACGAGCGGAACTGCTGGAGCACGAGCACCGCGATGACGAACCCCGTGAAGAAGATGCCCGAGATCATCTCGGCGAGGCCGATCTGCTGCTTCTGCGGAACCTCCGGAAGTCGATCGACCGGCCACCCGGGGAGCTTCGCGTCGACGTCGACCCGCTCCAGGACCGCGAACGCCAGCGTGGACCAGAACACGACGTGCACCGCGGTCTGGATGGCCACAAGCACGCCGTGCCCGATGACGCCGGTCGGGTTGTCGGTCGTGGCGAGCTCCGCCAGCGCCGCGATGACGCCGATCGTGGCCGGGATCCAGAGCAGACCGAGCACCGTGAGACGTCGCCACAGCAGGAAGTAGCGCGGACCGATCAGGTGCAGCGGCTGGTTGCCGTACTGCGCGGCGAGGGCGGACGGGTCGCCGAGCTCGGTCAGCACCGCGCGCTCGGCGTCGGCCTCCGGCTCGCCGGACTCGACCCGACCGGTGACCATGTCGTCGATCGAGGCGCGCAGCTCGCGGGCGATGTCGTCACGCCGCGCCTCGGTCATCCACCGGGTCGTGGCGTGGACGTAGCGGTCGGTGAGCGTCGTGGTCGTCATGAGTCGTTCCCCTTCGTCAGGCGGTTCACGGAGGCGCGGAGGTCATCGAGGTCGGTCAGCATCGCCGCGAGAACCCGCTCCCCCTCGGCGCTGGTGCGGTAGATCTTCCGAGGGCGCGACGCCGTGGTGTCCCACTCGGCGGTGAGCAGCTTCTGCTCCTCAAGCCGCCGCAGCAGCGGATAGAGCGTGTTGGCGTCGACGTTGATGCCGGCGTCGCCGAGCGTCTGCAGCAGCGCGTAGCCGTACCCGGGCTCGCGGAGCGCCGCGAGGCTCGCCATGACGGCCGTGCCGCGGCGGAGCTCCTGCAAGTGCCCGGGGAGTACGTCGTCCGTTGTCATGCGTCGGACATTACTGTGTGTCACACACTATTGCAACAGCCACGTCCCGTGGGTGGTGACGGAACCCCTTTCGAAGCTCCTCGTTCCTCGTCGCACCTCAAGAGGCGGGAGGAGCGGACAGCCTCGTCGCACCTCAAGGGGCGAGTAGCAGACAGCAGCACCCCCGGCCGGGTGGCCGGGGGTGCTGCGAGGCGGGGTTGATCAGACGGCGGCGGTGAGGGCGTCGACCTCGTCCTGGGTCAGCTCGAGCGCCGCGGCGGCGACGTTGTCCTCGAGGTGCTCGACGCTCTTGGTGCCGGGGATCGGCAGCACGACAGGCGAGCGGTGCAGCAACCACGCCAGCGCGAGCTGCGACGGGCTGGTGCCATGGTCCTTCGCGAGCTCGGTGAGCGGTCCGTCGCTCGCTGCGAGCTGACCCGTCGCGAGCGGGAACCACGGGATGAACGCGATGTTCTCGGCGGTGCAGTGGTCCAGCAGCTCCTGCGAGTCACGGTGCGCGAGGTTGTAGAGGTTCTGCACCGACACGATCTCGGCCGTCTTCTGCGCCTCCTTCAGCTGGGTGACGTCGACCTCGCTGAGACCGATGTGCCGCACCTTGCCCTCGTCCTGCAGCTCCTTGAACGCGCCGACCTGGTCGGCGATCGGCACCTCGGGATCGATGCGGTGCAGCTGGATCAGGTCGATCCGCTCCAGGCCGAGGCGACGCAGACTCAGCTCGACCTGCTGCTTGAGGTAGGCGGGGCGGCCGACGGGGATCCACTCAGCGGGTCCGGTGCGCGTGAGGCCGGCCTTCGTCGCGATCACGACGTCGCCGGCGTACGGGTGCAGGGCCTCCTTGATGAGCTCCTCGGAGACCGTGGGGCCGTAGGAGTCGGCGGTGTCGATCAGCGTGACGCCGAGCTCGACGGCCCGACGCAGCACGGCGATCGCGCCGTCGCGGTCATCCGGCCACCCCCACACGCCGTCGCCCGTGATCTGCATCGCGCCGTACCCGAGGCGGTTGACCGGCAGGTCGCCTCCCAGCGTGAAAGTTCCTGCGGCGGACGCGGTGGGCTGGTTCATGCATGCTCCTCTGGTTCGGGTACGTCGTGGTTCAACGCACCCGAGCCAGAGATGCTTCCGGCGGGAGTGGGCTACTCGCGGCGCGGGTCCGAGATGCTGAGCATCGTCTCGCTGAAGAGATCGATGTCGTCGCTCGCCGACCGGCCCGAGCCGGACCCGCCGAGCAGCGACAGCAGCTCGCCCACCGCGCGCTCGACGCGCGACGCCAGGGCTCCCGCACCGTCGCTGCCCCAGTCGTGCGGCGACGCGAAGACGCCGGTCGGCACGACCACGGCCTGCAGGTACGCGAACAGCGGTCGCATCGCGAAGTCCATGGCCAGCGAGTGCCGCGCCGTGCCACCGGTGGCCGCGAGCAGCACGGTCTTGCCGACGAGCACGTCCTGGTCGATCGCGTCGAAGAACGCCTTGAACAGCCCGGTGTACGACGCCTTATAGATCGGCGACACGACCACGAGCGCGTCGGCCTGCCCGAGCAGGTCGTGCACGTGCTGCAGCCGCGGCGAGGCGAAGCCCGTGATCGACGCGTCGATCACGTCGTGCGCGAACGGACGGAGCTCGACCTTCTCGATCGAGACCGCCGGCTCGGCCCGCGTGATCGCCGAGGCGATCTGGCCGGCGAGCAGCGTGCTGCTCGAGGCGTCGCTGACGCCCGCCGAGACCACGACCACCCTGGTCATGCCGTGACCTGCTCCCCGACCGGAGCCTCGAGGGCCGCGTCGCGCGCGGCGACGCGAGCGGCGTGGGTCGGCGCGTCCGGCACGTCAGCCGGGCGACGCGCGTCGAACTCCGCGCGCAGCGTCGGCAGGACCTCGCCCAGCAGGTCGAGCTGCTCGAGCACGATCTTCTGCGGCAGGCCCGCGTGGTCGACGAGGAAGAGCTGACGCTGGTAGTCGCCGAAGTAGTCGGCGAACGTCAGGGTCTTCTCGATGAACTGCTGCGGGCTGCCGACCGTGAGCGGCGTCTGCTCCGTGAAGTCCTCCATCGACGGACCGTGACCGTAGACCGGCGCGTTGTCGAAGTACGGACGGAACTCGTTGACCGCGTCCTGGCTGTTCTTGCGCATGAAGAACTGACCGCCGAGGCCCACGATCGCCTGGTGCGGCTGGCCGTGGCCGTAGTGCGCGTAGCGCTGGCGGTAGAAGTTGATCAGCCGGATGTAGTGCTCCTTCGGCCAGAAGATGTTGTTCGCGAAGTACCCGTCGCCGTAGTACGCCGCGAGCTCGGCGACCTCAGGCGTGCGGATCGAGCCGTGCCACACGAACGGCGCGACGCCGTCGAGCGGACGCGGGGTCGCGGTGAAGCTCTGCAGCGAGGTGCGGAACTTGCCCTCCCAGCTCACGACGTCCTCGTCCCAGAGGCGACGCAGCAGCTGGTAGTGCTCGATCGTGAGCTCGACGGCCTTGCTGCCGTCGTAGCCGAACCACGGGTACACGGGCGCGGTGTTGCCGCGGCCCAGCATGAGGTCCATGCGGCCGTCGACGAGGTGCTGCAGTGTCGCGTAGTCCTCGGCGAGCTTGACCGGGTCGTTGGTCGTGATGAGCGTCGTCGAGGTCGAGAGCAGCAGCTTCTCGGTCTGGGCGCCGATGTAGGCGAGCGTCGTGGTGGGGCTCGAGGGCACGAACGGCGGGTTGTGGTGCTCGCCCGTCGCGAAGACGTCGAGGCCCACCTCCTCGGCCTTCTTCGCGATCTCGACCGTGTTCTTGATGCGCTGGTGCTCGCTGATCGTCGTGCCCGCGATGGGGTCGCGCGTGACGTCACCGACGGTGAAGATGCCGAACTGCATGCTGGTCATGGTGCAAGCCTCTCACGTAGTAGTTCACATTTCAACTACTCCGACGCGCTGCCTATTCCCGGCGCTTCTCCCACGATCCCTCGTGCGCGATTGCCCGGTAGCCGAGCGCCTCGTTCACCGCGAGCATCGGGCGGTTCTCCTCGGCGTTGAAGGTCAGCAGCGTCGTCGCGTCAGGGGCGTGGCGGCGCAGCTCCCGCAGGTTCCGGCGCTTCAGGCGGATGCCGAGCCCGTGGCCGCGGTGTCCCGGCAGCACGAGCGTGTCCTCCTGGAAGGCAGGCCGGTCGTCGGCCGGCACCTCGATCTCGGTCAGCCCGACGAGTCGCCCCGTCGGGCGGTGCTCGGCCAGGACGGTCAGGAGCGTCCGACCGCGGCGCACCTGTCGCGCATCGCGGTCACGCACGTCGTCCGCGGTCCAGACGGTCTCGGTCACCGTGAGGTCTCCCGACGGCGTGGCCGTGCTCATGGCCGTCTTCAGCACCGCCAGGTCGTCGCACCACTGCGGCGGTGTCGCCCCCACCCAGGCGTGCAGCGCGAAGTCGTCGTCCGGCTCCGGCGGAGCCTCGTCCTGACCTGGATTGCCGAGGTCGTACCGACTGACCCGCAGGACCTGCTCGAGCCGGTAGCCGTTCCGCACCAGGAACCGCGCCCCGGGATCATCCGCCGGGACGTGGCCGAACCCCGTCGGCGACGCGAGCTGCTCCGCGCCCGGATCGGTGCCGTGGGCGACGTCGACCTGCAGCACGTGGCGCCCCTCCGCAGCCGCGAGGTCCTCGAGCTCGGCCAGGAGTGCCGTGCCGATGCCGGCCCCGCGGCGCTCCGGCAGGACGTCGACGACGCCACGGGCCGTCACGCTCCCCTCGGCGCGCGGCAGGATCAGGAGACCTCGGCCCACCAGCTCGCCCTCGACCCACGCGCCGACGTGGTGGTAGCGCCGGTGGGGATCATCGGTCAGCCGCGGCAGCAGCTCCTCGACCGTCTGGCTGAGCGACGAGATGCCCAGCGTGTGCGCCTCGACGGCGTTGCGGACCCGCACGAGGTCCCGGAACTCGGCATTCGCCGGGGCGTCAGCCGCGGCATCCGCGTCGGGCACGATCGGTCGGATCTCGCAGGGTCGAGAAGGCTCCATGCCTCGACCCTGCCACCGCGCGGATCGACGCGTCCGCCCACCCGGCTGTGCACAGGCCGCGCTCGTCCACAGGCGTGGCCGACGGCCCTGGCGCACGTCCGGGGCCCGACGTAGCGTGCTGGTCAAGGCCCCACTGCTGTTGCAGACTGAAGGAATGGTGACCGTGGACGCCGAGCAGCTCGTCACTCTCGTGACGTTTCTCGCCACGTCCTTGGGCGTGGTGGCCTATCTGAGCCGCAGCCTGACCCGCGGTCTCGCGACGCTCGGGGAGCGCATCGACCGGCTCGAGGTCCGCATCGACCGGCTCGAGGTCCGCATCGACAAGCTCGACGCCCGTATCGACAAGCTCGACGCCCGCATCGACGGCCTCGACAGCAAGATCGACCGAGTCGAGGCCAGCCTCCGCGAAGAGATGCGCGCCGGTTTTGCGTCGATCGACACCCGCTTCGTGGCCATGGAGAGCCGCTTCACGACCCTCGAGTCGCGGCTCTACGACCTCGCCACGCGCGTACCGGCGGCCGCCTCACCGCCAGCCGCGTCCTGACCGTCCTCGCGGTTCACGCCACGAGGTCGCGCAGCAATCGATCCGACTCCAGGAGCGCGTCGCGGTCGTGGGTCGACGTCGAGGCCATGAGCTCGTCGGCACCGGTTCGGCCCTCGAGCTCGTCGAGCGCTGCCCGGACCGTGGTGGGCGATCCGGCCACGGCCTGGTCGAGACCCTTCTCGACCCGCCGCCGCAGCTGGTCGTTCCAGGGCTGCGACCGGATCGCCGCGACCGACTCCAACGGCGGGAACTCCCCGGTCTGGCGGGAGCGCGCCATGGCCCAGACCTCGGGCAGCGCCAGCTCGCGAGCCGTGGCGTCGTCGGCCGCCACAGTCACGTCGAGAGACACCGTCACATGGGGCTCGTGGGCGTGGTCGCTCGGTCGGAAGTCGCGCCGGTACTCGGCGAGCACTCGCCCGATCTCGACGCCCCACAGCACGGGGCCACCGATCACGACGGGCAGCCCCAGCTGCGCCGCCACCTGCGTCCCGCGGCCGGTCGCGAGGAGCGAGACGGGCACGACCGGCTCGACGACGGGGTGGGCCGTGACGGCGGCAGTGCCGGTGAGCAGGTGCAGCAGCTCGCGCAGGTCGTCCTCGTAGGTGTCGGCGTCGGTCTGTCGCAGGGCCTCGCGCACCGGGGCGGTGAACCCGAGCGAACGGCCGATGCCGAGGTCGACGCGGCCCGGGTTGAGCGCCTGCAGCATCGCGAACTGCTCGGCCACGACGAGCGGCTGGTGGTTGGGCAGCATGACCCCGCCGGACCCGATGCGGATCGTCGACGTCGCTGCCCCGATCGCGGCGAGCAGCACGGCGGGAGAACCGCTCGCGATGCCCGGGACCGCGTGGTGCTCGGCGACCCAGAACCGCTCGTACCCCGCCTGCTCGGCGTGCACGGCCCGCTCGACCGACCCGGTGAGTCCTTCAGCCTCGGGCCGTCCTGCACGGGTGCGCGAACGGTCGAGCAGGGAGAGCCTCACACCATCGTCAACCGTGGGTGCCGTGGCGGTGTTCCCGCACCGATTCGGTTCAGCGGTGCTCAGCGAAGAAGCCGAT
>JAHEXN010000052.1:0-10885 GCA_023252095.1 Actinomycetes bacterium
GCAGGCGAACGTCGCCGACGGCGACGGCCCACCTCTCCCTTGGGCCCGTAGCCGACGAGCATGCCGTGCTCGGGCGCCACGGCGGCACCGCCAGCAGTCGCGTCCTCGCCCGGCTCGGGCTCGGCGCCCTCCCCGATCACGACGATGGGGGTGCCGACGGGAACCGTACGCCCCTCCTCCACGAGCAGGTCGCCGACGACGCCGGCGAACGGGCTCGGCAGCTCGACGACCGACTTCGCGGTCTCGATGTCGACCAGCACGTCGTTGACCGCCACGACGTCGCCCGGCGACACGTGCCACGTCACGACCTCGGCCTCGGTCAGGCCCTCGCCGACGTCCGGCAGCCGGAACGCGGGCATCAGGCGATCCCTCCCTCGGCGAGCTCGCCATCAGCGGCGTCGAACGTGGCGTCGACGGCGTCGAGGATGCGGTCGACGTCGGGCAGGAAGTGTTCCTCGGCCCGGCTCGGCGGGTAGTGGATGTCGTAGCCCGTGACACGGCCGACGGGCGCCTCGAGGTGGAAGAAGCACCGCTCGCCGATGCGGGCGGCCACCTCGGCGCCGACGCCGAGCGTGCGCTGCGCCTCGTGCACCACGACGCACCGACCCGTGCGGCGCACCGAGGCGACGACAGGGTCAAGGTCGAGCGGGGAGAGCGTGCGCAGGTCGACGACCTCGAGCTCGCGGCCCTCGGCCGCCGCGGCCTCCGCCGCCGCGAGGCACGTCGCGACCATCGGTCCGTACGTGACCAGCGTGGCGTCGCCACCAGCGCGGCGGACCTGCGACGACCAGAGGGGCCCCGGGTCGTCCCCGACCTCCCCGGTCTCCCAGTACCGGCGTTTCGGCTCCATCAGCACGACCGGGTCGTCGCTCGCGACGGCCTGCTGCACCATCCAGAACGCGTCGTGCGGCGTCGACGGCGCGAGCACCTTGAGGCCCGGCGTCATGACGAACTGCGCCTCCGGGCTCTCCGAGTGGTGCTCGATCGCACCGATGCCGCCGCCGTAGGGGATGCGGATCACGATCGGCATGTGCTGCGCGCCGCCCGAGCGGGAGTGGAGGCGCGCCACCTGATTCACGATCTGGTCGTACGCGGGGTAGACGAAGCCGTCGAACTGGATCTCGACGACCGGCCGGTACCCGCGCATCGCGAGGCCCACGGCCGTGCCGACGATGGCCGACTCCGCCAGCGGGGTGTCGATCACGCGGGCCGGGCCGAAGTCCTTCTGCAGCCCGTCGGTGACGCGGAAGACGCCACCGAGGCGGCCGATGTCCTCGCCCATCAACATGACGCGACGGTCTGCCTCGAGCGCCTTGCGCAGGCCTGCGTTCAGCGCGGCCGCGATGCTCATCCGGGTCGTCATGCCGTCACCGCCTCCTCGTCGCCGAGGGCCCGCCAGGCCAGGACGGCCTCCCGCTGCTCCCGAAGCTCCGGGGTGGGCTCGACGTACATGCGGTCGAACATGTCGGCGAGGTCCGGGTCCGGGACGGCACGACACGCTGCGCGGAGCCGCTCGCCGAGCGCGTCGGCCTCGGCGTCCAGGGCGGCGAGGGCCTCCGCGTGCGAGCCGGTCGAGTCGAGCAGGGCGCGCACCCGGGCGATCGGGTCGCGCGCCTCCCAATACTCCTCCTCGGACGCCTCGCGGTAGCGAGTGGGGTCGTCGGAGGTCGTGTGGGCCCCGCGCCGGAACGTGACGGCCTCGATCAGGGTCGGCCCTCGGCCGTCGCGGGCCCGCTGCAGCGCGGTCTCCATGACGGCCTGGCAGGCCAGCACGTCGTTGCCGTCGACCCGGACCCCCGGGATGCCGAACCCGTCGGCGCGGCGCACGAGCGGCACGGCACCGGGACGGTTCGTCGGGGTCGAGATCGCGTACTGGTTGTTCTCGATCACGAAGACGACCGGCAGCGTGAACGACGCAGCCCACGAGAGCGCCTCGAGCGTGTCGCCCTGGCTCGTGGCTCCGTCGCCGAGGTACACCGTGACCGCCTCGTCGCGTTCCCCGTCGCTGTGGCCGACGGCCTCGTCCATCACGATCCCCATGGCGTAGCCGCAGGCGTGGAGGCACTGGGCGCCGATGATGATCGTGGGCAGGGCGACCCGGTGCTCGTCAGGGTTCCAGCCACCCATCTCGGAACCGCGATAGAGACCGAGGAGCCGCTCCGGCGGCACGCCGCGCACCCAGATCACCCCGTGGTCGCGATACGTGGGGAAGGCCATGTCGCGGGGTCGCAGGGCGCGGGCGGTGCCGACCTGGACGGCCTCCTGGCCGAGCGAGGGCGGCCAGAGCCCGAGCTCGCCGTGTCGCTGCAGCGCGTAGCCCTCGGTGTCGATGCGCCGCGTCAGGACCATGTCGCGGTGCAGCGCGAGGAGGTCGGCGTCGGAGCCGGACCAAGCGGCGTCGGGGTGATCGACTCGCACCCCGTCAGGCGTCAGCAGGCGGACGAGATCGGACTCGTCGGGCGCGGTACTGACCGAGATGCTGCTCGCGGTGGTGGGCAGGGACGGGTGCATGGGATCCCCCAACGTCGGCCACGGGGCGAGGTTGTCGCCCGTGGTGTCGGTGGTTCACCGCCCGTGACCGGGTGTGGTCGTGACGGTGTGACCTGAGTCACCACCCACGGTAGGGGATGGTGACTCGCACGCCAAGGGGCGAAACCAGGTCGCAACACGAAGTTCTCCTACGGTGCGACGGCGACCGAGTCGCCCTCAGAACCCGCCCGCGAGCGCCCCGATCACGAGGTCGTTCGCCGCCGGGTCGCCGATCGTGACGCGCACGCCCTCTCCGGCGAAGGGGCGCACCGAGACGGGCTCGCACCGTGCCGCGACGTCCATCGCTCGCTCACCCACGGGCAACCAGACGAAGTTCGCCTCCGTGACCGGGACCTCCCAGCCCGCCGCACGCAACGCCGCGGCCACGCGGTCGCGCTCCGCCACGACGGCGTCGACGCGGGTGCGCATCGCGTCACGCTCGCCCAGCGAGGCGATCGCCGCCGCCTGCGCGACGTCGGAGACGCCGAAGGGCACGGCCACGCGGACCGCCTCGATCACGTCGCGGCTGCCCACCCCGTAGCCGATGCGGAGCCCGGCGAGGCCGTGCGCCTTCGAGAACGTGCGCAGCACCAGGACGTTGTCGCGGGCGCGCAGCGCAGCGATCCCCGACGCGGCTTGCGGGTCACGCACGAACTCGACGTAGGCCTCGTCGACCACGACGAGCACGTGCGACGGCACCCGCGCCAGGAACGCCTCGAGCCCCGAGGCGGTGACGACCGGCCCGGTGGGGTTGTTCGGCGTGCACACGAGCACGACCTTGGTGCGCTCGGTGATCGCGGCAGCCATCGCCTCGAGGTCGTGCGTCGCGTCGGCGCGCAGCGGCACCGGCACCGCCGTCGCGCCCGTGACCGCGATCGCCAACGGATACGCCTCGAACGAGCGCCACGGCAGCACGACCTCGTCACCAGGTCCCGCGAACGCGGCGACGATCCGATACAGGACGTCGACCGAGCCTGTGCCAGCGCTGAGCTGCTCGGGCTCGACCTCGAGCTCGGCCGCGAGCACGTCGTACAGGGCCGTGACCCCGGCGTCCGGGTAGCGGTTCATCCGGCCGAGCACCTGGGTCGCGGTGGCCAGCACGCCGGGCAGCGGCGCGAACGGCAGCTCGTTGCTCGAGAGCTTCAGGTCGTCACTGACGGCCGGGCGCCCCGGACGGTAGGGCGGGACGGCGGCGATCGCGGGACGGGGCACGGGGGTCGACATGACCTCGAGGGTAGGACGGGGCCGGGGCCGGCGGGCTCTCGGCGCCGGACCTGCACAATGAACCGTGACCCCGCGCCCCGCCCTCGGCTACGCCCTCGTCCTCGCGGCGGCGTCGCTGTTCGCCGTCAATGCCGGCGTCTCGCGCGTGCCGCTGCGGTCGGGCACCGACATCGAGACGTTCACCTCCGTCCGGGTCACGGGAGCGCTCGCGTTGCTGGCCCTGATCGCCCTCCTGACCGAGCGCTCGGCGTTCCGGCTTCCACGGGGCCGGCAGGTCGCGCTCGTGATCGGGCTCGGACTGGTCGGCGTCGCGGGACTGCAGGGGTTCTACAACGTCGCGATCGACCGGTTGCCGCTCAGCATCGCCCTGCTGGTCGAGTACCTCGGACCCGTGTGGGTCGTGCTGTGGGTGCGATTCGTGCGGCGCGAGCCGGTGCAGCCGCGGATGTGGCCGGCCCTGGCGCTCGCGCTGGTGGGGCTCGCCCTCGTCGGCCGGATCTGGACGGGCGTCGCGTTCGACGGGATCGGCCTGCTCGCGGCCCTGACGGCAGGCGTGTGCTTCGCCGCCTACTTCCTGCTCGGCGAGCACGACACCGGGGACATGACCCCGCTGGCGGTCATCCTGTGGGCCTTCGTCGTCGCGGTCGTCACGATCAACCTGATCCAGCCGTTCTGGACCGCCGGCCAGCTTGGCGAGACGGCGTCCCTGCTGGGCCGGCTCGACCACCTGTCAGTACCGGCGTGGGTCGCGATGACCACCGTCATCGTGGCCGGTACGACGGCCCCGTTCTTCCTGATGCTGCTCGCGCTGCGCCACCTCCCCGCGACGACCGTCAGCGTCGTCGCGATGCTCGAGCCCGCTGGAGCCGTCGTCGTGGGGTGGCTGTGGTTCGCCGAGAGCCTTGCTCCTGTGCAGGTCGCCGGGGTCCTGCTCGTCCTCGGCGGCATCGTCCTCGCCCAGACCTCCCGCCGCACCCGACCCGAGACCCTCCCCCCGACCCCGGTCTGAGGCCGCCCACCCCGCCCCTTGAGGTGCGAGTGAGGAACGAACGAGCCTCGAAAGGGGCACCTCAACCGCCCGTGCCCAGTGCCGTCGGAAGTCCTCGTGTGACAGGGTTCCGGCATGGAACGATTTCTCAGCACCTGGGTCGCGAGCTCGGTGGCGCTCGCCTTCTCGGCCTGGCTGCTCGGCGACCACATGGACATCGGCGAGCCCAGCGAGACCATGACGAACCGGGTCCTCGCGGTCCTGGTCGTCGGCCTGTTCTTCACGGTCATCAGCATGTTCGTCGCGCCGGTCGTCAAGCTGCTGTCGCTGCCGTTCATCATCCTCACGCTCGGCCTGGCGCTGCTCGTGATCAACGCGCTCATGCTGCTGTTGGTCGAGGCGATCAGCGACGGGTTCGGGGTCCACTTCGTGCTCGACGGCTTCTGGTGGGCCGTGCTCGCGTCGATCGTGATCTCGATCTCGCAGGCGTTCGTGCGGGCGTTCCTGCCCGAGGGTGACTGACCCGGTGGCGGGGCCCGAGCCGTACCGGGTCACGTTCGTCTGCCTCGGCAACATCTGCCGCTCCCCCACGGCGCACGTCGTCCTGGACGAGAAGCTCGCCGCAGCCGGCCTCGCCGACCGGGTCACGGTCACGTCGTCCGGCACCGGCGGGTGGCACACGGGTGAGCCGATGGACCCGCGCGCGGCCTCCACCCTGAGCAGTGCCGGCTACGACCCGACGCGCCACGTGGCCCGGACGTTCTCGATCGACGACTACGCCGAGAACGACCTGATCCTCGTGATGGACCACAGCAACGAGGCCGACGTGCTCGAGCTCGCGCCGACCGTCGAGGAGCAGCAGAAGGTGCGGATGTTCCGCGCCTTCGACCCCGAGGCCGGGCCCGACGACCTCGAGGTCCCCGACCCGTGGTTCGGCGGCGACGAGGGCTTCACGCACGTCCTCGCGATGGTCGAGCGCACGTGCGACGCACTCGTCGAGCACCTGCGCCACCCGGGGTGATCTGCCCAGCCCGGTAACGTCTCGCCCATGGCACGGATGACGGGCACCGCGGCACGCGGTGAGCAGCTGCTCGGCGTCGCCGTCGTCTCCACGACCCCGGTCGCCGGTGGCGACATCTGCACCGCCACGCGGCTGCGCCTGTCGAACGGTCGATCGGCCGTCATCAAGACCCGGCCGCAGGCCCCCGCGGGGTTCTTCGCCGCCGAGGCGCGCGGTCTGCGCTGGCTCGCCGAGGCTGGCGGCGCCGCCGTCCCGGACGTGCTCGCGATCGACGACGACTGCCTCGTGCTCGACTGGATCGAGCCGGGCCGGCCCACCGCCGAGGCCGCCGAGGCGCTCGGACGATCGCTCGCCGTGACCCATGCCGCCGGCGCTGAGACCTTCGGGGCGCCGCAGGACGGCTACATCGGCCTGGCACCGCTGCCGAATCGTCCCCTCGACCGTTGGCCGGAGTTCTACGCCTCGCGCCGCGTCATGCCCTACGTCCGCGCGGCCCTGCAGCGCGGCGCGCTGTCCCCCGCCGAGGCCGATGACGTCGAGCAGGTCGTCAAGCGCATCCACACGCTCGCCGGCGACGACGAGCCCGTCGCCCGTATCCACGGCGACCTCTGGTCGGGCAACGTGGTCTGGGGCCAGGACGACACCGCGTGGATCATCGACCCTGCGGCCCATGGCGGCCACCGCGAGACCGACCTGGCGATGCTCGCGCTGTTCGGCATCACGCACCTGCAGCGCATCCTCGACGCCTACCAGGAGGTCGCACCGCTGGCCGACGGCTGGGAAGACCGCATCGCCTTGCACCAGCTGCACCCCCTGCTCGTGCACGCCGTCATGTTCGGGGGCGGCTACGGCAGCCGCGCCGCCGAGGCCGCCCGGTCCTTGCTCTGACGCCCGAGCGCAGCTCCGGCGTCAGGTCCGCGCCGACGGAGTCGGCCTTCACGGTCGTCGAGTGCGTCCTGAGGAACGAAGGACGTGTATCGAGACGCGGCCAGAGCAGCGCACCCTTCAGCCGCCGGCCGGACCCACCGAGACCCAGCACCTGACCACGTCTCGATATGCCGCCCTCGTGCCTCGGGCACCACTCGACGACTACGCCGACCGGCTTCGCCGGTGAAGGTCTCAGCACTGCCTCAGGGCCACCGGGCAGACTAGGGGCCATGCGCATTCTCGTGGTCGACGACGATCGCGCCGTCCGTGACTCGATCCGGCGGTCCCTGGAGTTCAACGGCTACACCGTCGAGGTCGCCACCGACGGCGTCGACGCCCTCGCGCGCGCACCCCAGGTGCAGCCCGACGCGATCGTCATGGACGTCATGATGCCGCGGCTCGACGGCCTCGAGACGACCCGTGCTCTCCGCAACGCTGGCAACGACGTGCCGATCCTCGTGCTCACTGCGCGCGACGCCGTGACCGACCGCGTCGATGGCCTCGACGCCGGGGCTGACGACTACCTCACGAAGCCGTTCGCGCTCGAGGAGCTGCTCGCCCGCCTGCGCGCGCTCCTGCGCCGCGCCAACCGCCCGGCCGACGAGGAGGACGAGGAGCCGCTGGCCTTCGCCGACCTGTCGCTCGACCCCGTGACTCGCGAGGTCCGCCGTGGCAACCGCGAGATCTCGCTGACCCGCACCGAGTTCACGCTGCTCGAGCTGTTCCTGCGTCGCCCCAAGCGCGTGCTGGAGCGCTCGTTCATCCTGCAGGAGGTGTGGGGCTTCGACTTCCCCACGACCGCCAACTCGCTCGAGGTCTACGTCGGCTACGTCCGGCGCAAGCTCGAGGCCGAGGGCGAGACACGACTGCTCCACACGGTGCGCGGCGTGGGCTACGTGCTGCGTGAGACCCCGCCCTGATGGCGATCATGCGGTCCCTCGACGAGGGGCGCCGCGAGCTGGTCGGCACGGTTCACCAGCGCGTCCACCAGTGGACGCTCCGGGTCTCTCTCGCGGCGCGCGTCGCCACCCTCACCACGCTGGCGGTGGCGCTCACGCTCGGCAGCGTCAGCGCGAGCGTGTACCTCGTGGTGCGCGCCGAGCTGGTGGGCAACCTCGACGCGTCGATCCGCGACCGCGCCGAGCAGGCGGTGGCGTCCGGGTACACGCCCAGCTCGCTCAACGACCGTGACGCCGACCTGCTCGACGTCGCCGGCATCGAGATCTTCACGCTTCAAGGTGGGGCGTCGTTGACGAGCCTGACCAACAGCACCGAGGTCGACATGACCGAGGCGGAGGCCGCCGTGTCCAGGGGCCAGGTTGCGAGCTCGGCCCGCACCGCGATCGTCAACGGCGTGACCTACCGCGTCGTGGGGGTCCCTGCCGGGCCCGGCAGGGCGCTCATCATGGTGCAGCCGATGGACTCGATCCAGCAGACCCTCGACCGGCTCGGCCTGATCCTCGTCATCACGACCCTGGCCGGCATGGCCGTGGCCGGGGCCGCCGGCTGGGCGGTCGCCACGAACGGCCTGCGTCCGGTCCGACGCCTCACCCGCGCTGCGGAGCACGTCGCCCGCACGCAGGAGCTGAACCCCATCGAGGTCGTCGGTCGCGACGAGCTGGCACGTCTCACCACGTCGTTCAACCAGATGCTCCTCGCCCTCGACGCCTCGCAGCTGCAGCAACGCCGGCTCGTCGCCGACGCGGGCCACGAGCTCCGCACGCCGCTCACGAGCCTGCGCACCAATGTCGAGCTCCTGACCCAGTCGAGCCAGGCGGGCCGCCCGCTCCGCGACGAGCAGGCCGTCGAGGTCATGACCGACATCCGCGCCCAGGTCGAGGAGCTCACGACCCTGATCGGCGACCTCGTCGAACTGGCGCGCGACGAGCCTCTGCACCACGATCCCGAGCCGATGGACCTCGCGGACGTCGTCGCGCACGCGATCGACCGCGTGCAGCTGCGGGCCCCGGCGCTGACGTTCGACGCCGACCTCACGACGTGGTGGGTCGAGGGAGAGCCACGCGCCCTGGAGCGCGCCGTCACCAACCTGCTCGACAACGCCGCCAAGTGGAGTCCGCCCGCCGGCACGGTGCAGGTGACCCTCGCCGACGGCGTCGTCACGGTCAGCGACCACGGCCCGGGCATCGCCGAGGCCGATCTCCCGCACGTCTTCGAGCGCTTCTACCGCTCCAGCGAGGCTCGCACCCTGCCCGGCTCGGGCCTCGGGCTCTCGATCGTTCGCCGTGCCGCCGAGCGCCATGGCGGTACCGTCGAGGTCGAGTCCCGACCCGGCCACGGAGCGACCTTCCGCATGTCGGTGCCCGGCAGCAACCTTTCGCCCTCTCACACGTCCGCCTCAGAGTCGTCTCAGTGATTCCGGAGATCCTGTCCCCATGAACGCACCGCACGATCCGTTCGGCGAGGAAGCCCCGCGCCCCGCCTCCGACACCGACGCGAGCGCCGCCGACAGCGTCCCGACGCAGAGCATCGACGCGAACGTCGTGCCCCCGCCGCCGCACGACGCCGCCGGCGAGCCCCCGGTCGACCCGGCCAGCGCAGGCGCTGCTGCCACCACCTCGGTCCTGCCGGCCGGTTCCGTGGTTCCCCCCGCCTCGACCGATGACGCCGCCAGCGGGCCCGCTCCCGCGTCGGACTCGGGCTTCCCCGTTCCTCCGGTGGTGCCGCCGACATCGACACGTGGATCCACCTCGAATGACGGCGGCGGCTCCGGCCGTGGACGCCGCATCGGCAAGGCCGTGGGCGTGGGCGTGCTGGTCGCCGCGATCGCGGTCGGCGCCGGCTACGGCGGCGCCGCGCTGCAGAACAGCGGCGACGACGACACCACGGTGCCCGACGGCTCGTCAGCCCTCGACGTCCCCGCCTCCGACGAGAAGGCCCCCAAGGGCGACGTCGAGAAGGTCGCGGCCGAGGTCATGCCGTCGGTCGTGCAGATCAACGTCCGCAACGGGGAGGAGGGTGGCTCGGGCTCGGGTGTCGTGCTCAGCGCCGACGGCGAGATCCTCACCAACAACCACGTGGTCGAGGCGGCGGCCGAGGACGGCACCGTCACCGTCGCGTTCAGCGACGGCACCAACGCCCAGGCGAAGATCCTGGGCCGCGACACCGTCACCGACCTCGCGGTCATCAAGGCCGAGGGCGTCTCGGGTCTCAAGCCGGCCACGCTGGGCAGCTCCGCGGAGCTGCGCGTGGGTCAGGACGTCATCGCGATCGGCTCGCCGTTCGGCCTCGAGAGCACCGTCACGACCGGCATCGTCAGCGCGCTCAACCGTCCCGTCGAGTCGAGCGACGCCTCGGGCGACAACGCCACGGTCTTCCCGGCCGTCCAGACCGACGCGGCGATCAACCCCGGCAACTCCGGTGGGCCGCTGATCGACATGGCGGGCAACGTCATCGGCATCAACTCCGCGATCCGCACCAACTCGAGCGCCTCGGGCTCGATCGGCCTCGGCTTCGCGATCCCGGTCGATCTCGCGCGCAACGTCGCGCAGCAGCTCGTCGAGGGCAAGAAGGTCGAGCACGCCAAGATCGGCGTCACCGTCACCCCCGCCACGGAGGAGGACGAGCTCACGGGCATCGGCGCCGAGATCCGCGAGGTCGAGGACGGCGGTGCCGGCGACGACGCGGGCCTGAAGGCGGGCGACATCATCACGGCGCTCAACGGGATCCCGGTCGCGAGCTCGAGCGCCCTCGTGGCGTCGGTGCGCGGCCATCAGCCGGGCGACGTCGTCGAGATCACGTACCTGCGCGACGGCAAGACCGAGACGGCCAAGGTCACGCTCGACTCCGACGGCGGCGAGCTCTCCGAGGAGTGACCCCGAGGAGTGACCCCGAAGGGTGGCCCGATCTCGACGAGATCGGGCCGTCGTTCGTCTGTCGCCGTGTCGGTGCCGGTCACTAGCGTGACCCCGTGACCTCCGCCTCGCCGACCATCGTCGGCCGTGACCTGTCCGTCCCGGCCCTGGCCGTCACGGTCGTGCTGTGGGCCTCCGCGTTCGTCGGCATCCGCGCGATCACCGACAGCTTCACGCCCGGACCCATGGCCCTCGGGCGGCTGCTGGTGGGCTTCGCCGCGCTCACGGTGCTCGTGCGCCCGTGGCGCTACCCGCTGCCCCGCGGGCGCACCCTGGGGCTCGTCGTCGTCTACGGCGTGGCGTGGTTCGGCGCCTACAACGTGG
>JAHEXN010000052.1:10895-14340 GCA_023252095.1 Actinomycetes bacterium
AGACCCACCTCGACGCGGGCACGGCCGCCCTCGTCGTGAACGTCGGTCCCATCCTGATCGCGCTGCTCGCCGGGTGGCTGCTCAAGGAGGGCTTCCCGAAGCCGCTCCTGGCCGGCATGGCCGTCGCGTTCGCCGGGGTCGCCCTCATCGCGCTCAGCACCCGCAGCGGTGACGGCGTCGAGACCGCCAGCGCCACCGGCGTGGTCCTGTGCCTGGCCGCCGCCGTGCTCTACGCGGTCGGGGCGCTCACGCAGAAGCCCACGCTCGCGACCGTCTCGCCGGGAATGTCGGTCTGGATGGCGTGCGGCATCGGTGCCGCCGTGTGCCTGCCGTACGGTCCCGGCCTGGTCGACCAGGTGGGCGACGCGAGCGCGGGCGACCAGCTCTGGCTGATCTACCTCGGCATCTTCCCGACGGCCATCGGCTTCACCACGTGGGCCTACGCGATGAAGCGCCTCTCGGCCGGACAGGTCGCCTCGACGACCTACCTCGTGCCGGTGGTGGCCACGGGCATCTCCTGGATCCTGCTCGACGAGGTGCCCGCAGCGCTCGCGTTCGCGGGCGGTGCGCTGTGCCTCGTGGGCGTCGGCATCACCCGCTGGCGACCGCGCCGCACGGTCCCCACCCCCGCCTAGCCACCCCGCCTAGCGGCCCACGAGGTCCAGCACGAGCTCGCGCAGGATGCCGAATCCGTTCTGGGTCAGCACCGACTCGGCGTGGAACTGCACACCGCGATAGTGCGGGCCCGCGATGAGGTGGATGTCGCCGGTCGGCTCGTCGCGCTCGACCGTGACGCCGGCCGGCAGACCGGCGTCGGGCACTCGGGCGACAAAGGTGTTGTAGAACCCCACGGTCTCGGTGCGGCCCAGGACCTCGAGGCGGCTCTGGGTGCCCTGGAAGACGATGTCCTTGAACACGAGGTCGAGCCCGATCCGGTGAGCCAACGCCTGGTGGCCCAGGCACACCGCCAGGAACGGTCGTTCCGTGGCCAGGAGCTCGTCGACAACACCGTGAATGACCGAGATCTTGGGGTCGTCGGTGTCGCGCGGGTCGCCGGGACCGGGACCGACCACGACGAGGTCATAGCCGTCGAGGTCACCCGACGAGTAGGCGTCGTGGCGCACGACGTCGGTCGTCATGCCCAGCACGCCGAACACGTGCGACAGCATGTTGACAAAGTCGTCCTCGCCGTCGAGCACCACGACGCGCTTGCCCTGCAGCGTCGCCTCCGGCGCGGCTCCAGACTGGTCGGTCAGCCAGAACTGGCTGAGTCGCTGGTTGCGCGCGCCGAGCGCGATGAGCACGTCGTCCTCGCGGGTGAACGCGTCGTAGCCCTCGGTCGCCGCCGGGGCGGCGTCGACCAAGCCGAACGCGCTCAGGATGCCGCCCGCCTTGGCCCAGGTCTCCGCAGTCTCGTACGCAGGGTCGGAGTCGCGCACGAGCGTGGCCCCGGCGGTGACCTTGAGCCGCCCGTCGACGCTGACGTCGGCCGTGCGGATCAGGATCGGGGCGTCGGCGCGCTGGCCGCCGTCGGCGTCGCGACCGACCAGCGCGGCGACGGACGCGTAGTAGCCACGGCCCTCGGGCTCGTAGCGCGAGATCAACCGGCACGCGTTCTCCACCGGGCTGCCGGTCACGGTGGCGGCGAACATCGAGTCGCGCAGCACGTCGCGCACGTCACGGTCGGTGCGGCCCGACAGGAGGTACTCGGTGTGCACGAGGTGGGTCATGGGCTTGAGGTACGGGCCGAGCACCAGGCCACCTTCGTGGCAGATGTCGCACATCTGCTTGAGCTCCTCGTCGACGACCATGAAGAGCTCGTAGATCTCCTTCTCGTCGCGCAGGAAGTCCAGCAGCGCGGTCTTGCGCTCGGCGTGCGTCTCCAGGCCGCGCAGCCGGAACGTGCCGCTGATGGGGTTCATGCGGACCTCACCGTGCTCCACGCTGACGTGGCGCTCGGGGCTCGCGCCCACGAGGTAGCGGTCGCCCGTGAAGATGCAGAACGTCCAGAAGGCGCCGCGCTCGCGCTCGAGCAGGCGACGCAGCACCGTGAGCGCCTCGGCGTGCCCCCACGACTCGAGCTGCGCGCGGTAGTGCCGACCGATCACGAGGTTGGCGCCCTCGCCCTGGCCGATCTCGTCGTCGATGATCCGACGCACGACCTGGGCGTAGTCGTCGTCGCTCGTCTCGAACCCGCCGCGGTCGGCGAACTCGACCGGCGCGTCCGGCAGCTGCTCGAGGAGCTCGGCGAGCCCGACCTCGGCCTGCAGGTCGGCGCGGATCACGCTGAGCGGGGTGCCGTCCTGCCGGGCCTCGTAGCCGCGCTCGCGCACCTGTGCGAACGGCACGAGCACCAGGTGGTCCCACGTGGGCCCGTCGGCGGGCGCGCCCTCGGTCACCGGGATGTCCGCGAGCGAGTCGACGTCGAGGCGCGGACCGCCGATCAGCGTCACGGTGTCGGCCTCGCGCGAGCGGATCAGCGCAAAGGCCGGCTGGGCCAGCAGCTCGTCGAGTAGACGGGTCATGGATGTTCCTCACGAGTGGGTCCGGGGCCGGAACGAGAAAACGCCCACCCCGCGACAGGGATGGGCGTGCACGACGACAGACCTTCCCTACGGAAGGCGCCACCAGGCGTTCGGTCGGAGTGTCACACCGCGACTGTAGCGTCTTGAGCCCTCGATACCACACCGATACCATCGGAGGCATGGCCATGACGCTGCGACTCACCGACGAGCAGGACGCCGCCCTCACGCGCCTGGCGCAGGCGCAGGGCATCAGCAAGAACGAGGCGGCCGCCCGGGCGATCCACGAGCAGAACCAGCGGCTGTCGCGTCGCGACCAGATCGCTGGGTCCACCGACCGGGTCGTGGCTCGCTACGGCGATCTGCTCGACCGCCTCGGCCAGTGATCGACTACCTCACGCTCGACGACCTTCTGCAGATCTCCGAGCGATACGGGCTGCCGCCCGTGCGTGACGTCGGCCTGCTCGACTCGGCAACCCACCGGCCCCGCACCTCGGTGTTCGGCGAGGATGCCTACCCGACGCTCGACGAGAAGGTTGCGGTCCTGCTCGAGTCGATCGTGCGGAACCATCCCTTGGTGGACGGCAACAAACGACTCGGCTGGTTGGCCACGGTCATCATGTTCGACGTCAACGGCGTGTGGCTCGAGGCACCCGACGACGACGCGTACAACCTCGTCATCGGCATTGCCGAGGGTCGCGTCGACTACCACCAGAGCGCTGCGACACTGGCCGCATGGACATCGACGTCGACCTGATCCGCCGCGACCTGGCGCAGCTCGTCAGCATCGACTCCGTGGGCGGGTCGGAGGGCGAGGTCATGGCGCAGCGCTGGAGAGACGCGACCCTGCAGGGCCTGGGGCTCGACGTCGACCTGTGGCGGATCGACCTCGACGAGGTGCGCGCCGACCACGACTACCCGGG
>JAHEXN010000302.1 GCA_023252095.1 Actinomycetes bacterium
CCCGGATTCGTGCTCTCGGTATGCGCAACGGCCGGCATCGTGGTGCTGGCCCCGCTCTTCGTCGAGCGTCTTCGCTGGTGCCCCCGGTGGATCGCGGTCGCGCTCGCGGTGCCACTCGCCGCCCAGGTCGCCTGCACCCCGGCCCTCGTGGCGCTGAGTGGCGAGGTGTCGGTCGTCGCGGTGCTCGCCAACCTGCTCGCCGGCCCGGCCGTCGCCCCCACGACCGTCGCGGGCCTGCTCGGAGGACTGGTGTGGCTCGTCTGGGAGCCCTTGGGGTCGGTGTCGGGGACTCTCGCGGCGCTGGGCGCGCGCTGGATCGTCGCGGTCGGGCGCACAGCCGGCGGGCTCGAGGGGGCCGCGGTGGCCTGGGAGGGGCCGTGGTGGCTGAGCCTCGTGGTACTGCCCGCGAGCGTCGCCGTGCTGTGGTGGGGGCTACGTCGTCCCACCGTGGCGATCGGGGTGGCCCTGGCGCTCGTGGTGGTCGTGTGGCGGCCACCCAGTCCCGGGTGGCCCCCGGACGACTGGGTGCTCGTCGCGTGCGACGTCGGCCAGGGCGACGGGCTCGTGGTCGACGCCGGTGACGGACGGGTCGTCGTGATCGACACCGGCATGGAGCCGGGGCCCATCGACCGGTGCCTGCGGGCCCTCGGCGCCGAGCACGTCGCCGCCCTGGTCATGACGCACGCCGACGCCGACCACGTCGCGGGCTGGGCCGGGGTCGTCCGCGGCCGCCGGGTCGACGCGGTCGTGACGGGTGCGTCGGGTGGTCCGGAGGTGCCGGGCGTCCCGGTCGTCATGGCGGCTGCGGGTGACGTCGTCGAGATCGGTGAGGTGCGGTTCGAGGTGGTGTGGCCGCTGGAGCGGGAGGCGTCGCCGGGGGAGGACCGCAACGACCTGAGCCTCGTCCTGCGTCTGGAGGTCGACGGCGTCCGGTTCCTGCTGACCGGCGACGTCGAGCCCGAGGCGCAGCGCGCGATCCTGCGCTCGGGGGTCGACCTACGCACCGACGTGCTCAAGGTGCCGCACCACGGCAGCGCCCACCAGGACCCGGACTTCATCGCCGCCACCGAGGCCGACGTCGCGCTGCTCAGCGCGGGTCGGGACAACACGTACGGACACCCGGCGCCCTCGACCCTCGACCTGCTCGCCCGGGTGGGCGCGACGTGGTGGCGCACCGACCTGCAGGGCGACCTGGGCGTCGTCGTGCGTGACGGTCGGCTCCATGTCCTGACGCGCGACTAGACTCCTCTCGTGCCCTCGGTCTTCGGCAGGATCCTGCTCATCACGGGTGGTTCGGAGTTCCTCGCTGACCGCACCCGCCGCCGCGCCGTGGCCGCGGTCCTGGCGCAGGAGCCCGAGTGCGAGGTCACCGAGGCCGTCGCCGGGCAGCTGGTGCCGGGCGAGCTGCTCACGCTCACGAGCCCGTCCCTGTTCAGTGCGTCGAGCGCCGTCGTGGTCCACGACCTGCAGGACCTCGCCGACGACGTCCAGGCCGAGCTGCTCGCCTACGCCGCCGAGCCGGCTCCCGAGGTCGCGCTGGTCCTGGTCCACGGTGGCGGCCAGAAGGGCCGCGGGCTGCTCGACAAGCTCCGCAAGAGCTCGATCGTGTCCGAGGCCAAGCAGGAGGCGCCCAAGTACGAGCGCGACCACGCCGCCTGGGTGCGCCAGGAGGTCCGTCAGCTCGGCACCTCGATGTCCGAGCAGGCCGCCAGCACGCTCGTCACGGCGATCGGACTCGACCTGCGCGCCCTCGCGGGCGCCGCCGATCAGCTCGTCGCCTCGGTGCCCGAGGGCGACGAGGTCTCGGTCGAGATCGTGCGCCGCTACTTCGGCGGACGGGCCGAGGTGCGGGGCTACGAGATCGCCGACGCGGTGTTCGACGGGCGTCTCGACATCGCGGTCGAGCGCCTGCGCTGGGCCTTCGCCGCCCGCACCTCGCCCGTCGTGATCGTCTCCGCCGTGGCGTCGGGCCTGCGTCAGCTCGTGCGCCTCGCCACGGCGCCGCAGGGCCTGCGTGACGCCGAGCTGGCGAAGCACGTGGGCGCACCCCCGTTCAAGATCCAGGGCATGCGCCGCCAGCTCAACCAGTGGGACCCGTCCGGGCTGCAGGGCGCTCTCGCCGCCGTGGCCCAGGCCGATCTCGACGTCAAGGGCGCCACTGCCGACGCCGAGTACGCCACCGAGCGCATGGTGCTGCGGGTCGCATCGCTGCGTCTGCGGCCCAGCCGCGGGTGAACGTGACCGGTCTGCGCGAGGGTCCCAGCCGTCTGCTGGGCATCGACCTCGCCCGAGCCGTGGCGCTGCTCGGCATGATGCTGGCGCACCTCGGCCCGCCCTGGACCGGCTTCGGGACGCCACCGCTCTCGGACTGGCTCGCGGCCGGTCGTGCGGCACCGCTGTTCGCCGTGCTCGCCGGCCTCAGCATCGGCCTCATGACACGGCTGGACCCCGAGGGCATGGGCTCTCGGACTGCGGTCGTCCGCCGGGGCACCGCCCTCCTCGTCATCGGGCTCGGACTCGCGGCCCTGCCCGACCTCACGATCCTCGTGATCCTGCCCTGCTACGCGGTGCTGATCGCGGCCAGCGTCCTGGCGCGGGGACTGTCCACGAAGGCGCTCGCGGTCCTCGCGGGTGCCTGGTGCCTGCTGTCGCCGGTCGCGCTCTTCGGGGTGCGCCACGTGATCGACGAGCCCATCAGCGCCGTGATCCAGCCGTCCTTCGGTGGGGGACTGGGTGAGCTGCCCGTCTCGCTCCTGGTGTGGGGCGGGTACCCCGCGATCGTGTGGTTCGGCTACGTGCTCGTGGGTCTGGCCGTGGCCCGGCTCGACCTGCGCAGCGTGGCCGTCACGCGTCGCCTCGTCGTCGGGGGAGCCATCGCCACGATCGCCGCCCTGTGGATCGCTGCCGCAGCGCTGTTCCTCGGCGTCTTCCGCGACGCCACGGGCGAGCCGAGGCTCGAGCAGCTGTTCGTGTCACCGTCAGCCTTCGACCCGCTCGACACCACCTGGTTCTGGGCGGCGGGCCAGCACACCTCGGCCCCGCTCAACGTCATCGGCTCGGCCGGCTCCGCCGTGCTCGTGATCGGGCTCTGCCTCTGGATCTGCCGGAGCACGCGCGCCGCACGCCTCGTGTCACCCCTGCGGGCCGCCGGCTCGATGACCTTGACCCTCTACGTCCTGCACGTCGTGCTCACGTGGGCCAACCGCGAGCTCGACGCCGGGTTCACGGGCGGGTACTACCGCGAGTGGTGGGTGCAGGTGCTCCTGCTCGTGACCCTGGCCTGGCTGTGGCGCCTCATCGCGGCCCGCGGACCGCTCGAGGCCCTCGTGCGGTGGTGCAGCACAGGCCGCCTGCCGCACCGCTCCTAGGTGCGGAGAGGTGGACGACTCATCGCTCACCCTGCCGAGACCCCGGACATGACACGACCCCGGCCGATGGCCGGGGTCGTGGAGGTCGTGCGAGGTGTCAGCGACTCAGAGCGCGGACGCCTTCTTGGCGATGGCCGACTTGCGGTTGGCCGCCTGGTTCTTGTGGATGACGCCCTTCGAGGCCGCCTTGTCGAGGCGACGGTTGGCCTCGTTGGCCAGCTTCTTGGCCTCGTCGGTGTTGCCGGCGTCGGCAGCCTCGGTGAAGCGGCGGACGGCCGTCTTCAGG
>JAHEXN010000053.1 GCA_023252095.1 Actinomycetes bacterium
GGTCAACCAGACGGTGCAGACCGTGACCCAGCAGCTGCTCGACGCGACCAGCAACGCCTCGGCCGACATCGATGCCGTGGCGGCCCAGCTGGAGACCCTGGCCGACCAGTGCGAGGCTGCGGCCCCGGAGGGCGACTGCGCGGCTCTTCGCGACGCCGCCAACCGGTCGGGCGAGGTCAAGACCTTCGTCGGCACGGTCCGCGGGCAGGCCGAGCAGGTCCGCGCCGACACCGCCACCCTCGCCGCAGGAGCGCAACAGGTCGCCGACGGCAACCGGCAGCTCGCCGGGGCGGTCCCGACCCTGATCAGTGCGCTCGACCAGGCGGCCGGCGGGGCCTCGACCCTCGCCGACGGCACCAGCCGTCTTGCCGACGGGGCCGCCACCGCGGCGTCAGGCGCGGACGCGCTCGCCTCCGGCGTCGGCCAGCTCAACGACGGGGCCGAGCAGCTCGCGAACGGTGCGTCCGATCTCGCGGACGGGCTCGCCCAGGGCGTGGACGAGGTGCCGGACTACGACGACGAGGAGCGGGCGAACCTCGCCTCGACCGTCGCCACGCCGATCGAGGATGCCGCCCAGCGCCTCAACGGCGTGGACAACTACGGCACGGCGCTCGCCCCGTACTTCATGGCGCTGGCCCTCTGGGTCGGGGCCATGGCGATCTACCTGCTGCTACGGCCGCTGTCCGACCGGGCGATCGCCTCCACGGCCGGCAGCGCCAGGATCGCGCTGGCCGGCCTCGCGCCAGGGGTCGTGCTGGCATCGGTGCAGGCGCTCCTGCTCGTGGCCGTCGTGGAGGGCGTCGTCGGGATCCATCCCGCCGACCGGCTCCTCCTCGTCGGCACCGCCCTGGCCGCGGGAGTCGTGTTCACGGCGGTCAACCAGATGTTCATCGCCCTGTTCGGCGCCGCCGGCCGGTTCCTCGCTCTCGTCGTGGTGTGCCTGCAGCTGACCTCGGCGGGAGGCACGTACCCGATCGAGACCGCGCCCGGCTTCTTCAACTTCTTCCACGACCTCCTGCCGATGACCTACGTCGTCGACCTCTTCCGTGCGGCCACGGCCGGTGGCGGGCAGTCGATCGGACGCGACTTCTTCGCGCTGGGCGTCTTCACGGTGCTGGCCCTGTCGGTCACGGTCGTCGCGGCCCACCGCCGCCAACGCGTCACGATGGGGCGCCTGCACCCCGAGCTGGTCGTCTGAGGGTCAGATCGCGCAGGCGGTAGCCGGTACCGACGTCAGTCGTCCGACTCGGTCGCGAACGCGTGGAACAGCAGGTGGTCCTGCCACCGACCCGCGATCCGCAGGAAGCGCGGAGCCACGCCGAAGGGGCGGAACCCCGCGTTGCGGAGCACCTGCTGGGAGGCCGCGTTGTGAAGGAGGGTGCAGGCTTCGACCCGGTGCAGGTCGAGCACGTCGAAGGCGTGCGCGAGCGCCTCGCGCGCGGCGCCGGACGCCAGTCCGCGCCGCGTCAGGTGCTCACCGACCCAGTAGCCCAGGGATGCCGACTGCAGCGCACCGCGGACGATGTTGTTGAGGTTGGCCATGCCTGCCACCTGCCCGTCAGGGGCGAGGATGACGAACGTCGCCTGCCGACCGGCCGCCTGCTCCTCGAGGGCGCGCTCGACGAGCCCTCGCTGGTGCTCGATCTCCAGGAAGTCGGCCGGACGCGCGGGCTCCCACGGGGCGAGGAACTCGCGATGCGTGCGACGCAGCTCGGTGATCGCCTCGACGTCATCGAGACTCACAGGCCGGATGAACTGGGCCACCGACGACTCAGATCGCGCAGGCGGGAGCCGGGGGCAGAGCCTCCGGCACCCCGAGGCTCGGCATGCCGAGTCCCACGGGGGTGCCGGGCCGGACCTCGGTCGCGCCACGACGGGCGGCCCATGCATCTCCGGCGGCCGTGACACGCACGCCCAGCGGCGGGAGATCACTCATCAGATGGTGCGGAGCGGCCGAGGTGATCTCGACCTCCACCACGTCGCCCGGACGTACCTGGGCGTCGCCCGGGACGAAGTGCACGAGACGGTTGTCGCGGGCGCGGCCCGTCAGTCGCTCGGTCGCGCGGTCCTTCTTGCCGCTGACGTCGGAGACGAGCAGCTCGACGCGCCGGCCCACGAGCGCCCGGTTCTCGGTCCACGCGATCTCGTCGACGACCTCGGCGAGGCGCAGGTAGCGCTCCTTGACGACCTCCGGGGAAACCTGGTCGTCGAGGTCGGCGGCCGGCGTGCCCGGACGCGGTGAGTACTGGAACGTGAACGCGCTGCTGAAGCGGGCGCGGCGCACGACGTCGAGGGTCTGCTCGAAGTCGTCATCGGTCTCGCCCGGGAAGCCGACGATGATGTCGGTCGTGATGGCCGCGTCAGGCATCGCGGCCCGGACGCGCTCGATGATGCCGAGGAACTTCTCGCGACGGTAGGACCGGCGCATGCGCTTGAGCACGTCGTCCGATCCCGACTGCAGCGGCATGTGCAGCTGCGGCATGACGTTGGGCGTCTCGGCCATCGCGGCGATGACGTCGTCGGTGAAGTCCTTGGGGTGCGGGCTCGTGAAGCGCACGCGCTCGAGGCCCTCGATCCGGCCGCAGGCGCGCAACAGCTTGCCGAACGCCTGCTTGTCGCCGAACTCGACGCCGTAGGAGTTGACGTTCTGACCCAGCAGCGTGACCTCGACGACGCCGTCGGCCACGAGCGCCTCGACCTCGGCGAGCACGTCACCGGGGCGACGGTCGCGCTCCTTGCCGCGCAGGCTCGGGACGATGCAGAACGTGCAGGTGTTGTTGCACCCCACGCTGATCGAGACCCAGGCCGCGAAGACGGAGTCGCGCTTGGTCGGCAGGGTCGACGGGAAGGTCTCGAGCGACTCGAGGATCTCGACCTGGGCCTCGGACTGCACCCGCGCCCGCTCGAGCAGCACCGGGAGGGAGCCCACGTTGTGCGTGCCGAAGACGACGTCGACCCATGGCGCCTTCTCGGTGATCGTCGCGCGGTCCTTCTGCGCCAGGCAGCCCCCGACCGCGACCTGCATCCCGGGCTTCTCGGCCTTGAGGCTCGCGACGTGGCCGAGGTTGCCGTACAGCTTGTTGTCGGCGTTCTCACGCACGGCACACGTGTTGAACACGACGAGGTCGGGCGTGCCACCGCCCGCCTTCTCGGCGGCGGTGTACCCGGCCGTCTCGAGCAGACCGCTGATCCGCTCGGAGTCGTGCACGTTCATCTGGCACCCGTAGGTGCGCACCTCGTAGGTCTTCGTCATGACCCGACAAGGATACGCGTGAGAAGCCGCCGGCCGACGTTCAGCCGCCCGACGCCAGGTTCTCTCGCGGCGGTCGTCGACCGCGAGCAGACCCACGCTCGGGATTTCGCCGATCCGCGTCCCGGCGACCTGCACGTCCGGGAGGATGGGCGCATGACGCTGCCCCCGGTCCCCCGGCCGCCGACCCAGTCCATCGATGCTCCTCCCGCTCCCGCCGTGACGACAGCGGCCCGTCCGGGACGCGGTCTCGTCGTCGCCCTCGTGTCGACGGCGATCCTCGCCACGGTGCTCGCTGCCGGTCTCGTCGCGGTCTCGATCGTGGCGACGACGCACGACGACGACACCGACCTGACGGGGTTGGAGGAGCAGCTCGAGGAACTCTCGGGGTCGTTCGCGCCGTTCCCCGGCGAGGAGGACTGGTACGAGTACGAGGAGGAGCTGTACGGCGCCGAGGACGCATACGTGGTCGAGGACGGCGACGTGCTGGACGCCACCGAGGACGCGTGCGAGGACCTCCAGTCGACCGCGGCCGACCTGCCCTTCCTGAGCGGTGGGGACCCCGCCACGGCGCTGACAGCCGTACGCGACGCCGTGGCGGCGATCGTGGCGGGGATCGACACCGTCGAGGACCTCGACGCCGACAGCGACGAGTGGCGCGGTGACCTCGTGCTGCTGCAGGAGCAGCTCGACGAGGCCGTCATGGCGCTGGGCGGGGGCGGCCCGGTCGAGCTGGACTTCGAGGCCGGCGACGACATCGGCTACCGCATGTACTGGGGCTCACCCGTCGGCTGCGAGCCGCCGCTGCGTCTCCTGGCCCTCGACCCCGACTACCCGATCTACGGCGACACGTACAGCTACGCCTCCTGAGCGGGCACCACCACCGGGAGTGGAGACTGGAGGCATGTCGAGCCAGGGGTGGTCCATCGCTGAAGCAGCAGATGCGCTCGGCCTCTCGGTCGACACGCTGCGGTACTACGAGCGGGACGGGCTGCTCTTGCGACCGGTCCCCCGCGGCGGCAGCGGTCACCGCCGGTACGAGGAGGTCGACCTCCGGTGGGTCGAGCTCGTCACCCGGCTCCGCTCGACGGGCATGCCGATCCGTGACGTCCGACGCTACGCCGACCTCGTCAGAGCCGGTGCGGGCAACGAGGCCGATCGCCTGGACGTGCTGAGGAACCACCGCGACCAGGTGCTGCGGCAGCTCGCGGAGGTCACGACCCACTTGGCGGCGATCGAGACCAAGATCGCGACCTACGAGGACCGTCTCGCCCCCCGGGAGAAGACGGCCTGACCCGGGGTTGACCTGGAGCGCGCTCCAGGTTGTTGGCTGGTGTCATGACGACTCCGACACGCACCCTCGGCTCCACCGCACCCCTGACCGTCTCGACTCTCGGTCTGGGCTGCATGGGGATGTCCGAGTTCTACGGGACACCTGACGAGACCAGCGGCATCGCCACGATCCATCGCGCGCTCGACCTCGGCGTGACCTTCCTCGACACGGCCGACATGTACGGGCCCTTCACCAACGAGCGGCTGGTCGGCCGGGCGATCTCCGGGCGGCGCGACGAGGTGCAGCTGGCCACCAAGTTCGGCAACGAGCGCCTCCCGGACGGCACACGGGTGGGGGTCAACGGGCACCCGGACTACGTGCGGCAGGCGTGCGACGCCTCGCTGGCGCGTCTCGGGGTCGACCACATCGACCTGTACTACCAGCACCGGGTCGACAAGTCCGTGCCCATCGAGGAGACGGTCGGCGCGATGCGTGAGCTCGTCGAGGCCGGGAAGGTCCGGTACCTCGGACTGTCCGAGGCCTCGCCCACGACGATCCGTCGCGCCCACGCGGTGCACCCGATCACGGCCCTGCAGACCGAGTACTCGTTGTTCACCCGTGACCTGGAGGAGGAGATCCTGCCGACCTTGCGCGAGCTCGGCATCGGTCTCGTCGCGTACTCACCGCTGGGCCGCGGCATCCTGACCGGCGCCGTCCCGGCTGGCGGATTCAGCGAGGGCGACAGCCGCGCCTCGGCCTACTTCCCGCGCTTCGCGGGTGAGAACTTGCGGGCCAATCTCGACCTCGTGGACCGGATCCGTGCCGTCGCCGACGACCTCGGATGCACGCCCGGCCAGCTGGCGCTCGCCTGGGTGCTCGCCCAGGGCGAGGACGTCGTGCCGATCCCGGGCACCAAGCGGGTCCCCTACCTCGAGCAGAACGTCGGTGCGCTGGACGTCGCGCTGGGTGATCCGGCGCTCGCGGCCCTGGCGGCAGCCATCCCGACCGGTGCCGTCGCGGGTGACCGATACGGCGACCTCAGCTCGATCGACGGCTGAGGTCGACGCGCGGTCGCTACTTCTTGGGGGTGACCCAGAGGTGGATCGTGCCGGCCACGGCGACCGTGCCGTCGGTGCGGGTGGCCTTCACCGTGATCGGGACGTCCGGCCCGTTCGCCCAGTCCTCGGCCGAGGACTCGGCGGTGCAGATGAGGTCGGTCGTGGACTTCGCGAGGTACTCGACCTCCATGCCCTTGGGCAGCCAGCGGGCGTCCTTCGGGCAGGTGGCCTCAGCCAGCAGACCCATCGCCGCCTCGAGGCCGTTGCACGCCGCGATCGCGTGGACCGTGCCGATGTGGTTCTGCACCGACCGACGCTTGGGCAGTGTGATCTGGGCGAAGTGGGGCGACATCTCGTCGACCCGCAGGTGGATCGAGGCGAAGTACGGCGCCTTCTGGCTGAAGGCTATCGAGAACAGCCGCTTGCCCTGCGGGAGCGCGGTGAGCTTGCGGTAGAAGTCATAGGTGGAGGCCATGGAGCCGATGTTACTCGCAGGTAATGCCCGCTGACCAGTGAGGATGCGTACCACGGCGCCACGCCTCACCTCGTCGCCGACCTTGCCTGGAGCCCTGAGGCCCGCCGGTCACAGCGAGTCGAGCGGCTCGGGCTCCACACCGAGCTCGTCGCGCACGACCTCGAAGGCCAGGCCGGGCGCGTAGCCCTTGCGTGCCAGCATGCCCACCAGGCGACGGGTGCGGACCTGGTCGTCGAGCCCCTGCATCGACCGCAGCCTGGTCTGCACGAGACGGTGGGCCGCCTGCCGTTCGGCCTCGGGGTCGATCTCCGCGAGCGCCTCGCGGGCGATCTCGTCGTCGACGCCCTTCCGCCGCAGCTCCATCGCCAGGGCACGGCTGGCCAGACCCTTGCCCCGCTGTCGCCCTTCGACCCAGGAGCGGGCGAAGGCGGCATCATCGACGAATCCGGCCGCCTCGAACCGGTCGAGCACGGCCGCCGCGATCTCGGCGGGCACGCGCCGCTTGGCGAGTGCCCGCTCGAGATCAGCCCGACTGTGCGCCCGCTCAGCCAGCCGGTCGTAGAGAACCTTCATGGCGAGGGTGCGCGCCTCCTGGGGATCCATCCCCGAGTCAGGCTCGTCGAAGCCGGCGTCGTGGCTCATCGAGCTCAGAAGTCGACCTCGGTGACGGTCGTGGCGTCGGACTCGTCGTCGGTCTCCTCGAGGGCGGCGTCGACGCCCACCCCCAGGTGCTCCTTGATGCGACGCTCGATCTCGACGGCGAGATCGGGGTTGTCGGCGAGGAACTGCCGCGCATTCTCCTTGCCCTGACCCAGCTGGTCGCCGTCATAGGTGTACCAGGCGCCGGCCTTGCGGACGATGCCCGCGTCGACGCCCACGTCGATCAGGGAGCCCTCGCGGCTGATGCCCTTGCCGTACATGATGTCGAACTCGGCGACCTTGAACGGCGGGGCCAGCTTGTTCTTGACGACCTTGACCTTGGTGCGGTTGCCGACCATGTCGGTGCCGTCCTTGAGGGTCTCGATGCGGCGCACGTCGAGCCGGACCGAGGCGTAGAACTTGAGCGCCTTGCCGCCCGTGGTGGTCTCGGGCGAGCCGAACATCACGCCGATCTTCTCGCGCAGCTGGTTGATGAAGATCGCCGTGGTGCCCGAGCCGTTGATGGCGCCGGTCATCTTGCGCAGCGCCTGGCTCATGAGGCGGGCCTGCAGGCCCACGTGGCTGTCGCCCATCTCGCCGTCGATCTCGGCCCGGGGCACGAGCGCCGCGACGGAGTCGATGACGATGATGTCGAGCGCGCCGGAGCGGATCAACATGTCGGCGATCTCGAGCGCTTGCTCACCGGAGTCGGGCTGCGAGATCAGCAGGGCGTCGGTGTCGACGCCGAGCTTGCGGGCGTAGTCGGGATCGAGCGCGTGCTCGGCGTCGATGAAGGCTGCGACACCGCCGGCCTTCTGGGCGTTGGCCACCGCGTGCAGGGCGACCGTGGTCTTGCCCGAGGACTCCGGGCCGTAGATCTCGACGACGCGGCCGCGGGGCAGCCCGCCGATGCCGAGCGCGACGTCCAGGGCGGTGGCGCCGGTGGGGATGACGTCGATCTTGGTCCGGCCACGCTCACCCAGACGCATGACGGCGCCCTTGCCGTGGGCGCGGTCGATCTGGGCGATGGCGTTGTCGATGGCCTTGGTGCGCTGGTCGGCGGAGGTGCCTTCACCGGTCAGGCGGGTGACGGGGACAAGGGCGGTCTTGGGGGGCATCGGGAGATCCGTTCGGTCGTGGGTGGCGAGGCATCTTCGACGCTAGGAGAGCCCACGGACACTTTGTGGACCTCATCGATCCGCCTGTGGGTCGATCCAGCCTGTGGATCGATGCTCTCGGTACGTCAACCTCGAGCCTGAGCCTACGGGAACAGGTGTTCGAAGAAGGGACGACACGCCGACCGGCGTGTCGGACCGTGGCGGGCGCTCAGCGCTCCGAGGCCGGCAGCTGCAGGCGCGCGTGGACCGCGCGCCACACCTGCTTGGGGTCGACACCGCCGTCGAGCGCCTCGGTGGGCGTGCGGTGATCGAGGTCGCCGATGACCTGGGTGTCGGCCCACACCCGCGCGTAGGACTCCCCCAGGTGGAGGTCCATCCGCTCCCAGAACTCGCTGTGCCGCACGCGGGGCTCAGGCCGCCGAGGCGCGAACGCCGTCGGCGCCGATCGAGGAGACCGTGGCCAGCGGGGTCGACACGACCTCGTGCAGCTCCATCTGGTCGGCGACGTCGCGCAGGACGGCCGAGAGCGGGACGTCGAGGGCCTCGGCGAGCGCCGCCAGGAGCTCGGAGCTCGGCTCCTTCTGGCCCCGCTCGATCTCGGAGATGTAGCCGAGGCTGACGCGAGCCTTGCCCGAGACCTCGCGGAGCGTGAGACCGCGTTCGGCCCGGCGCGCGCGCAGGGTCTCGCCGACGAGCTGTCGCATCGTGGTCACGCGCTCACCTCCGTGGTGACTGAGTTCTCTACTCGGTCCTCTACCCGGGCTCAACGTCGGAGGGACCGAAGTTCTTCCGTCGTCCGCCGGGCTCTGAGGTCAGCGTAGCGAGTGCCTGCGACAGTGCGGCGTCCACGGTCTCCCGACGGATCGTGTCGCGGCCGCCCGCGAGGTCGAGCTGCCAGTCGCGCGTGCCGCTCGCCGTGGCGATCGCGACGTGCACGCGGCCGACCGGCTTGCCCTCCGACGCCTCGGGACCGGCGTTGCCCGTCGTGGCGACGCCGACGTCGGCGCCGAGTCGCGCACGGACCCCCTCGGCCATCGCGCGTGCGACCCGTGCGTCGATCGTGCCGACCTGCGCCACGAGCGCCTCTGCCACGCCGAGCACGTCGCACTTGACGTCTGCCGCGTACGCCACGACCCCCCCACGCACGACGGCGGACGCACCCGGCACCGCGACCAGGGCGGAGCAGACCGCACCGCCCGTCAGCGACTCCGCCGTCGCGATCGTGCGACCCCGCTCCGCCAGGAGCGCGACCAACGCGACGGCGGGGTCGGAACCGGGCACCGGCTCAGGCGTCCTGCGCCGCGAACCAGGCGGCACGCAGCCGACGGGCGTCGATGACGTACTGCACGCCCGTGACCATCGTGATGACGTAGGCGACCGCGAGGAACGCGTGGGCGACCCAGGTCGTGATGTCGCTGGCCGTCGTGTCCCAGATCTCCAGCGGGAGGCAGTAGAGCGCGAGCGCTCCGGCCTGCATCGTGGTCTTGATCCGCCCACCCTGGCTGGCCGGCATGACGCCGTACTTGGCGATGAACAGGCGCATGACCGTGATGCCCCACTCGCGCACGAGCGTCGTGATGGCGACGGCCCAGAACAGCCAGTGGTCGAAGATGATCGCGAGACCGATGAACGCCATGCCCGTCAGCGCCTTGTCGGCGATGGGGTCGGCCAGCTTGCCGAAGTCGGTCACGAGACCCCGGCTGCGGGCCAGGTCGCCGTCGATGCGGTCGGTGATCATCAGCAGCGAGAACGCGACGAAGGACCAGACGCGGGTCGAGACGTCCGCACCGCCGTCGATCAGCAGCAGCCACCCGAAGACCGGGACGCCGGCGATCCGGAGCACCGTCAGGGCGTTGGCGATGTTGAGGTTGCTCGGCGGGGTGGTGGCGCTGGTACCGGACTGGGGGTCAGGCATGAAGGCCTCTCAAGCGGGGGCGGGACGCCTCAGTATGCGGCAGGGCCGCGACGCCGCGCCAACTCGGCGACCGCCTGGTCCATGTCGACCGTCGTCGCCAGGCCCACGGGCGTCGAGTAGACCTTGCGCCCGTCGAGGCTGATGACCTTGACCCGCGCGTCGTGCCGGACGCCGGCGCGGGGCTCGACGCGGATCTCGCCCATCTCGTCCCACAGCAGGCCGGTCCAGCCGTCGTCGGTCTGCAGCCGCACGCCGTGGTCGTCGGCGACGAACAGGGGCGTCTTGGCGTCGACCGTGCCCCGCAGCAGCGCAAGGGCGAGCAGCGCGAGGACGCCCGTGCCGATCCACAGCAGCGGCTCGGGACGGTCGTACGCGAACCAGCCGAGCCCGGCCGCGACGGCGAGGCACAGCAGCGCGACAAGCGCGTACAGGCCCACGCGACGGTGGATCTCGAACGGCTCGTTCATGCCTCGGCCCCGATCGTGGCGAGGACCTGGTCGAGCTCGTCGGGCTTGATCAGCACGTCGCGGGCCTTGGACCCCTCGCTCGGACCGACGATCCCGCGGCTCTCCATGATGTCCATCAGGCGTCCGGCCTTGGCGAAGCCCACGCGCAGCTTGCGCTGCAGCATCGAGGTGGAGCCGAACTGCGTGTTGACGACGAGCTCGATCGCCTGCATCACGAGGTCCAGGTCGTCGCCGATGTCGTCGTCGAGCTCCCGCTTGCTCTGCTGCACCGCCGTCACGTCCTCGCGGTACGACGGCTCGAGCTGGGCCTTGCAGTGCTCGACGACCGCCACGATCTCCTGCTCGGTGATCCAGGCCCCCTGCATGCGCATCGCCTTGCTGTGGCCCATCGGCAGGAACAGGCCGTCACCCTGGCCCACGAGCTTCTCGGCGCCGGGCTGGTCGAGGATGACCCGGCTGTCGCCGAGCGAGCTCGTGGCGAACGCGAGACGGCTCGGCACGTTGGCCTTGATGAGTCCCGTGACGACGTCGACCGACGGTCGCTGCGTCGCGAGCACGAGGTGGATGCCGGCCGCGCGCGCGAGCTGCGTGATGCGGACGATCGAGTCCTCGACGTCGCGCGGGGCCACCATCATGAGGTCGGCGAGCTCGTCGACCACCACGAGGAGGTAGGGGTACGGCGCCAGGACGCGCTCGCTGCCGGGCAGCGGCTGCACGGCGCCGGACCGGACCGCCTTGTTGAAGTCGTCGACGTGGCGGAACCCGTAGGCCGACAGGTCGTCGTAGCGCAGGTCCATCTCACGCACGACCCACTGGAGGGCCTCGGCGGCCTTCTTGGGGTTGGTGATGATCGGCGTGATGAGGTGCGGGATGCCTTCGTAGGCCGTGAGCTCGACGCGCTTCGGGTCGACGAGGATCATGCGCACCTCGTCGGGCGTCGTGCGCATCAGGATCGACGAGATCATGGAGTTCACGAAGCTCGACTTGCCCGATCCGGTGGCACCCGCGACGAGCAGGTGCGGCATCTTGGCGAGGTTGGCCACGACGTAGCCACCCTCGACGTCCTTGCCCAGACCCACGACCATCGGGTGGTGGTCGCCGCGGGCCTTCGCCGACCGGAGGACGTCGCCGAGGCTGACCATCTCCTTGTCGGCGTTGGGGATCTCGACGCCGATCGCCGACTTGCCGGGGATCGGGCTGAGGATGCGCACCTCGTTCGAGGCCACCGCGTACGCGATGTTCTTGCCCAGCGCCGTGACCTTCTCGACCTTGACCGCAGGGCCGAGCTCGACCTCGTAGCGAGTGACCGTGGGGCCTCGGGTGTACCCCGTGACCGTCGCGTCGATCTTGAACTGCTCCAGGACCTCGGTGAGGCGCTCCACGACCGCGTCGGAGGCCTGGCTGCGGGCCTTGTGGGGCGTGCCCTCGCGCAGGACGGTGCTGTCCGGGAGCGAGTACAGGACGTCACCGGCGAGCTCGAGCTGCTCGGCGCGGGCCGGCAGGGGCTCCATGGGCGCGCGCTCCACGGGCTCGTCGTCGACCTCGTCGACGGCCGGGACGGGGCGCTTGACGCCCGGCGGCGGAGTGGACGACACAGGGACGACCTCGTCGTCGGGGTCCGGGACGATGGGGTCCTCGTAGGGCTCGTCGACCTGAAGCTCCGTGCGGGGGTGGCGGCGGGTGGCGGCCGTGTCGCCGGTCTCGTCGGCCGGGTCCGCCTTCCGGTGCGAGACGCGGTCGCGGACGGCCTGCAGCTTCTCCGGGATCGCGTGGATCGGGGTGTTGCTCAGGATCAGCACGCCGAAGGCGACGACCAGCACCAGCAACGGGGCCACGACGTACGACGTCTTGAGCAGGTCGACGAGGATCGCCGAGAACAGGTAGCCGATCGCGCCTCCCGCGTCACGGACGGCGGCCATGTCGTCGGGTCGCGGGACACCGTGGGCGACGTGGACCAGGCCCAGGACGCCACCGACGACGGCAGTCCAGGCGATCGCCTGACGACCCACGGGACCCTGCGCGTCGGGACGACGCAGCGTGCGCCAGGCGATCACGACGAGCACGATCGGGACGGCACCGGCCAGGACGCCCACGCTGCCCTCGCAGACCTGCCGCACGCCGCGACCCACGGGCCCAGGGATGCGCCACCACGTCGCGGAGGCCGCGACGATCGCCAGGCCGACGATCGCCAGGCCTACGCCGTCACGGCGCTGCGCCGGGTCGAGGTCGCGAGCACTGCTGCCGATCGACCGCGCGATCGCACCGACCGCCGTGGCCAGACCGAGCCAGATCGCCCGGAGCATGCGGCCGAGTCCGGTCACGACAGCTGCCAGACCGCCCCCACTCGTCGGGGCAGGCTTCTTGGCCGCAGGTCGGCGGTTGGCTGGGGTTCGGGCCGGGCTTCGCTTGCCGCTCGTGCGGCTGCGGGCCTGGGAACCGGACGGCCGCTTGCGCGGCGGGGAAGACGTTCGGGTCGCCATGGCGAAAGCCTAAAGGACGACTCGAGCCTTTCTCAGGATTGACCCCACGAGGACGCGCGTGGCGTCCTCCCCGGTCCTACCCGTGGGCGGCGCGGTGCTCGCCGTCGTCGCCGGTCAGCCAGCCCGACCGCGACCGCGCCCGAGCGAGCACGAGACCCACGAGACGCTGGTCGGGGGCCCCGGGCGGCACGAGCGGCGCCGTCACGACGTCCGCACCGCAGGTCAGCATCGCGTCGTGCGCGGCCCCCGAGGTCAGGACGTACGAGCTGACGACGACGCGCTTGCCGTAGGCCCGGGCGACGTCGATCGCCTCGTCGAGGCCCGTGTCGAGCCCCGCCAGGGTCCCGACGTGCACTCGGCCGCCCCAGACGGCGCTCAGGAGCCGGGCGGCCTTGCTGACGTCCTCGACCGCCACCGTGTCGGTCAGGGCGTCGGACGCCAGGACGATGCTGTCGTCCGGGCGGGCACCGGCCTCCATGAGGCGCTGCACCCCGATCTCCGCCAGCACCCAGTCCGGCCCGATCGGCGCCGTGACCGACACCGAGGGGTCCAGACGGGCCGCTGCGACCATGGCCCGCAGAGGCAACGGATCGCGGGTCAGCAGCAGCGGCACGATGGCCCGGGGGCCAGCCGTCGTGCGGACGACCTCCGGGAGCGCTGGCGACTGCTGGTCGACGTATCCGTCGGCCACGTCGAGTCCGTGCGCCTCACGACGGACCGCGTTGACCAGCCGCGACACGTTGGCTCGGCCCTCGGCACTGTGCGTGCCGGCCGAACCGACGATCAGCACCCGGCTCACCACGGCGCCGCCCCCCACACCTCTGCCACGTCCACCGCTTCAGCGTGGGCGGACCGTGTTTCGCAGCGGTTTCCCGATCGGGTCGGAACCGTGACAATCAGCCCGTCAGGCCTCGATGACGATCGGCACGATCATCGGCCGACGTCGCAGGGTGCGCCCAGCAAACGACCCGAGCGTGCGGCGCACGACCTGCTGGAGCTGCGCAGTGTCGCGCGTGCCTTCCGACAGTGCGTCCTCGAGGGCCCCGGCGATCTTGGGACGCACCGCGTCGAAGACGCTGTCGTCCTCCGCGATGCCGCGCGCGTGGATCTCCGGGCCCGACACGACCTTGCCCGTGGCGGAGTTGACCACCACGACGACCGAGATGAAGCCCTCCTCGCCCAGGACCCGGCGGTCCTTGAGGTCGGAGTCGGAGATGTCGCCGATCGAGGAGCCGTCGACGTAGACGTAGCCGCAGTCGAAGGCGCCCGTGATCGAGGCGTGACCGTCGACGAGGTCGATGACGTAGCCGTCCTCGGCCAGCAGCACGTTCGGGACGCCGGTCTTGCGGGCCAGGGCGCCGTTGGCGTGCAGGTGACGGATCTCGCCGTGCACCGGCATGACGTTGGTGGGCTGGACGATGTTGTAGCAGTACAGGAGCTCGCCGGCCGACGCGTGACCCGAGACGTGCACGAGCGCGTTGCCCTTGTGCACGACGTTGGCGCCGATCTTCGTGAGGCCGTCGATCACGCGGGAGATCGAGTTCTCGTTGCCGGGGATGACCGACGAGGCCATGAGCACCGTGTCGCCCGGCTCGAGCTCGACCTGCTGGTGGCTCTTGTTGGCCATGCGCGACAGGGCGGCCATG
>JAHEXN010000054.1:0-6085 GCA_023252095.1 Actinomycetes bacterium
GCGATGGTCGAGAAGGCCGGTTCGTTCGACGTGGCCGACATCCAGGACGCCGCCGACGGAGTCAGCTTCGAGGCACCCGAGGGCCTGGTGACGATCGACGGCGACAACCACCACATCACCAAGACGGGACGCATCGGCGTCATCGGTGCTGACGGACTCATCACGACGGTGTGGGAGTCGGACGGCCCGATCGATCCCGACCCGTTCCTCGAGGGCTACGACTGGTACTCGGCCTCCAGCTGAGCCACCACGCGTCTCGGTGCCGCCCCCTCTCTCATGAGGGAGGGGGCGGCCCACCCCCGCTACTCCCTCCGACCCTGCAAGGAGCTCGACGTGGACGTCGTCCTGTCCCAGGTGTTCACCGGCATCTCGATCGGTTCGGTCCTGCTGCTGGCGGCTCTCGGTCTCATGCTGACCTTCGGCCAGATGGGCGTCATCAACATGGCGCACGGCGAGTTCATGATGGCCGGCGCCTACACCGCCTACATGGTGCAGCGCGGATTCCCTGACGAGATCTCGCTGCTGGTCTCGATCCCGATCGGTTTCGTCGTCGGTGGCCTGATGGGTCTCCTGCTGGAGGCGGTCGTCATCCGGTGGATGTACCACCGGCCGCTCGACACGCTCCTGGTGACGTTCGGTGTCGGGCTCGTCCTGCAGCAGCTCGCGCGTGACATCTTCGGCGCACCGGCCAAGCAGGTCCGCTCGCCCAGCTGGCTGCACGGACAGGTCGACGTGTTCGGCTACCAGTGGCCGATCTCGCGCCTGTTCATCACGGCGATGGCGATCCTCGCCGTCGTGGGTGTGGCGGCGACGATGCGCTACACCTCGCTCGGACGGCGCATCCGGGCGACCGTCCAGAACCGCGACCTCGCCGAGACGGTCGGCATCTCGACCCGCGCTGCGGACCGGGCCACCTTCTTCATCGGATCGGGTCTCGCCGGCGTCGCTGGGGTGCTCGTCACGCTCGTCGGCTCGACCGGCCCCAACCTCGGACAGTCGTACATCATCGACGTGTTCCTGGTCGTCGTCGCCGGCGGGATCGGTCAGATCAAGGGCACCGTCATCGCCGCCTTCGGGCTCGGCATCATCGACTCCTTCCTGTCGCACGCCACGAGCGGCAGCGTGGCGAAGGCGCTGATCTTCGTGCTCATCGTGCTCTTCCTGCAGGCCCGCCCGGAGGGCCTGTTCGCCGTCCGGACAAGGAGTCTGGTGTGAAGACGATCAAGCTTGCCCCGGCCACCTGGGGCACCATCGGAGGCATCGCCCTCCTGGCGGTCCTGCTGTTCGCCGTCGCCCCCGCAGCGCTGGACGCCTTCCGTCTCGGCCAGCTCGCCAAGTACCTCTGCTGGGCGATCGCCGCGGTCGGCATCGGCCTGGCCTGGGGGCGTGGCGGCATGCTGGTGCTGGGGCAGGGCCTGTACTTCGGCCTGGGGGCCTACGCCATGGCGTTCCACCTCAAGCTCGAGCAGGCAGGGCCGGACGGGGTCCCGGACTTCATGAAGCTCTATGCCGGCGGCGTGATGCCGGCGTGGTGGGAGCCGTTCCGCAGCGGAGCCTTCACGATCGCGGTCATCGCGATCGTGCCGGCCCTGGTCGCCGGCATCATCGGGTACGCCGTCCTGAAGCGGCGGGTCAAGGGCGCCTACTTCGCGATCCTGTCGCAGGCGCTCGCCGCAGCGTTCGCGATCCTCCTGATCGGCCAGATCAAGTCCACGGGCGGATCCAACGGCCTCAACAACTTCACCACGTTCTTCGGGTACAACCTGTACCTGCCCGAGAACAAGGTCATGATCTACCAGATCACCGCCGCCGTGTTGATCGTCGCGCTCGTCATCGTCGCCGTGCTCTACCGCAGTCGCTACGGCGAGCTGCTCGTGGCCGCCCGGGACGCCGAGGAGCGTGTGCGCTTCCTCGGGCACGACCCGGCCAACATCAAGCTCGTGGCCTACGTCGTCGCTGCCTTCCTGGCTGGCCTCGGCGGCGCGATGTTCGTGCCGGTGGTCGGCATCATCACGCCGTCCAACGTCGACGCCCTCGCCTCGATCGCGCTGCTCGCCGGTGTCGCCCTGGGCGGCCGTGCGGCGCTGTTCGGGCCGGTGGTCGGGGCGATCGCGATCGGCTACGCCCAGAGCGCGCTGTCGGAGAACTTTCCGGGGTCCTGGTCGTACTTCCAGGGTGCCCTGTTCATCATCGTGATCCTGCTGCTGCCGGGAGGACTCGCCTCGCTCTTCGCTCGAATGCGGCGGACCCCGGCACACACACAGGTCCAGCTGAAGCAGGAGGAGGTGCCGGCATGACCTCGACCGAGCACGACGAAGCAGCGCCCGGCCGGCTCACGGTCCGCGGCCTGACCGTGGAGTTCGACGGATTCCGGGCGATCGACGGCGTGGACCTGATGCTCCTTCCCGGCCAGCTCCACTTCCTGATCGGGCCGAACGGCGCCGGCAAGACGACGTTGGTCGACGCCGTCACGGGGCTCGTCAAGGCGCAGGGCACGGCGACGTACGAGGGCCACGACCTGCTCACCACCAAGTCGCACCGCATCGTGCGGCTGGGGGTCGGCCGGACGTTCCAGACCGCCACGGTGTTCGAGGAGCTCTCCGTGCTGCAGAACCTCGACATCGCCGGCGGGGTGCACCGCTCGGCCTGGCGCATGATCCTGCCGCGTGGCGCCGCACCCACGTACGTCGAGGAGGCGCTCGAGGCGATCGGCCTGGCCGACCTGCGCGATCGCCCGGCCGGCTCGCTGGCCCACGGACAGAAGCAGTGGCTCGAGATCGGGATGCTCCTCGTGCAGGACGCCAAGGTCATGCTGCTCGACGAGCCCGTCGCCGGCATGAGCGCGGAGGAGCGCGAGGAGACCGGCGCCCTGCTCCGCAGGATCGGTGGCGAGCGCACGATCGTCGTGATCGAGCACGACATGGACTTCGTGCGCGAGTACGCCGACTGGGTCACGGTCATGCACGCCGGCAAGGTGCTGACGGCGGGTTCGGTTGCCCAGGTGCAGGCCGACGAGCAGGTCCAGGAGGTCTACCTGGGCCGTACTGCCGACGCCGTGCTGCACGAGGACGACACGGCCGCCGCGGCCGAGGGGAGTGAGATCTGATGCTGGAGCTCAAGGGCGTGGACGTCGGCTACAGCCGCACGACGGTCGTGCACGGCGTCGACCTGGTGGTGCCGAAGGGTGGGGCCGTCGCCGTCATGGGTCACAACGGCGCGGGCAAGACGACGCTGTTGCGGGCCGCCGTCGGTCTCCTGCCGGCGACGAGCGGCACGATCCTGCTCGACGGAGAGGACGTCACGAGGATGCGGCCGAGCAAGCGGGTCGCGCGCGGCCTGGGATACGTGCCCCAGGGGCAGCAGTCGTTCCCGCAGCTCACGACGCTGGAGAACCTGCAGCTCGTCGCCGACGGGCGGGCGCGCGGGGGCGAGCTCGTGTCCGAGGTGCTCGACACCTTTCCGGCGCTCACGGGCCTTCTGTCCCGCAGGGCGGGTCTGCTGTCCGGCGGTCAGCGTCAGCAGCTCGCGATCGCGCGCACGCTCGTGACGGAGCCGCGGATGCTGATCCTCGATGAGCCGACCGAGGGCATCCAGCCCAACGTCGTGACGGAGATCGAGGGGGTCATCGCGGCGTTGACCCAACGCGGGGACCTGTCGGTCCTGCTGGTCGAGCAGCACGTGGGATTTGCGTTGCGGGCGACCGACACCTACTACGTCCTCGAGGCCGGTCGCATCACGTCGCACGGCGCTGGTGGTCCTGACGCCCTCGACGCGGTGCGCGCCGCGATGGCGGTCTGACATGCACCTGAGCCCGGCCGACACCGAGAAGCTGCTGCTTGCCGTGGCCGGCATGGTGTCGCGTGACCGTCTTGCTCGGGGGGTGCGCCTGAACTACCCGGAGTCGGTCGCGCTGCTGACGACCTGGGTCATCGAACGCGCTCGCGACGGTGCGAGCGTCCCCGACCTGATGTCCACCGGACGCCAGGTGCTCACCCGCGAGCAGGTCATGCCGGACGTCGTCGACATGCTCACGGAGGTCCAGGTCGAGGCGACGTTCCCCGACGGCCGCAAGCTCGTCACGATCCACCAGCCGATCGCCTGAGGGGGAGACGTCATGGGCATCCAGACACATGGTCCCGGCGCCGTCCGCGTCGCCCCGGGAACCGTCGAGATCAACGCCGACCGCTCCGCCAGTCAGCGGCGGACGGTCGTGATCGTCAACACGGGCGACCGGCCGGTCCAGATCGGTTCGCACATCCATCTCGCCGAGGTCAATGCCGCGCTCGACGTCGACCGGGAGGCGGTCTGCGGGTACCGGCTGGACATCCCGTCGGGGACGTCGCGCCGGTTCGAGCCCGGTGCCTCGAGCGAGGTCGCGATCGTGGCGCTCGGGGGACGTGCTTTCGTGCCCGGCATCCAGGTGAAGGGCCGATAGATGGAGCTGTCTCGGGAGCAGTACGCCGCCCTGTACGGCCCCACGGTCGGCGACCAGGTGCGTCTGGGCGACACCGACCTGTGGATCGAGGTCGAGCAGGACCTGACGTTCGGCGGCGAGGAGGCCGTGTTCGGCGGTGGCAAGTCGATCCGCGAGTCGATGGCGCAGGGCACGACGACCCGCGCCGACGGCGCGCTCGACACCGTCATCACGAACGCGATCGTGCTCGACCACTGGGGAGTCGTTCGCGCCGACGTCGGCATCCGGGACGGTCGGATCGTCGCGCTCGGCCGGGCCGGCAACCCCGACATCGCCGACGGCGTCCACCCGTCATTGCTGATCGGTCCGTCGACCGACGTCATCTCGGGAGAGGGTCGGATCCTGACCGCGGGCGCGATCGACGTGCACGTGCACTTCCTGTCGCGCTCCCAGCTCGTCGAGGCGCTGTCGTCCGGTGTCACGACCGTGGGGGGAGGCGGCACCGGCCCGTCCGAGGGTTCCAAGGCCACGACCGTGACGCCCGGTGCGTGGCACCTCGCCGCGGTGCACCGCGCGCTCGACACGCTGCCGCTCAACGTGCTGCTGATGGGCAAGGGCAACACGGTCTCGGCCGAGGCCCTGGCCGAGCAGGCTCTGGCCGGTGCGGGTGCCTACAAGGTCCACGAGGACTGGGGTGCGACCCCCGCCGCGATCGACGCGGCGTTGCGGGCTGCCGACGAGCACGGTCTCCAGGTCGCGCTGCACTCGGACTCGCTCAACGAGGCGGGGTACCTGGAGTCGACGGTCGGGGCGATCGGCGGCCGCTCGATCCACGCCTTCCACGCCGAGGGGGCTGGTGGCGGGCACGCACCCGACATCCTCGCGGTGGCCTCGCTGCCGCACGTGATCCCCGGCTCGACCAACCCGACGCTGCCGCACACCGTGAACACGGTGGCCGAGCATCTCGACATGCTCATGGTCTGCCACCACCTCAACCCGCGGGTGCCCGAGGACCTGGCCTTCGCCGAGTCACGCATCAGGGCCACCACGATCGCGGCGGAGGACCTGCTGCACGACCTGGGCGCCCTCTCGATCACGTCCTCCGACGCCCAGGCCATGGGCCGGATCGGCGAGGTCGTGACCCGGACCTGGCAGGTTGCGCACGTCATGAAGGAACGACTCGGCTCTCTCGGTGGAGCGGCTGACAACGTCCGCGCGCGTCGCTACGTCGCGAAGTACACGATCAACCCGGCCATCGCCCACGGGATCGACCACGAGATCGGCTCGGTCGAGCCGGGCAAGATGGCCGACCTGGTGCTGTGGGACCCGCGCTTCTTCGGCTTCCGGCCCCAGGTCGTCATCAAGGCCGGCATGCTCGTGTGGGGGGCTCTCGGTGACCCCAACGGATCGATCCCGACGCCTCAGCCACAGCTCATGCGGCCGACGCTCGTCGACCCGGCCAGCGGGGGAGCCGACCACGCCGTCACGTTCGTCTCGCCCGCGGCGATCGCCGACGGGCTGGGTGACCGGCTCGGGCTGCGCCGCCGTCTCGTGCCGATCAGCCCGACGCGCGACGTCGGCAAGGCGCAGATGGTCAACAACGACGCCCTGCCCGAGCTGCGCATCGACCCGGAGACCTTTGCGATCCACATCGACGGCGAGCTCGTCGTT
>JAHEXN010000054.1:6095-14267 GCA_023252095.1 Actinomycetes bacterium
ATCTCTGCCCCTGACCCAGCTCTACTCCCTGTTCTGAGCGTCATGGACCGCCCGCCGCCGTCGCCCCTGCTGCTGATGCTGCTGGCGGACGCCCGTCTGCCGACGGCCGGCCACACCCAGTCGGCCCAGCTCGAACCGGCGACGGTCTGGGGACTGGGTGTCTCCGAGGTCGCGGACTTCATCGCCCTCCGACTGCGAACCGTGACCCGCGTGGAAGCCGCCACGGCGGTCGTGGCGATGCATCATCTGCGGGCCGGCCTGGACGTCGCCGAGGTCGAGGCGGCGTGGGCGGCGCGGACCCCGTCGCCGGCGATGCGCGCGACGTCACGCCAGATGGCCCGGGCGCTGAGGCGGTTGGTCTGCCGTCTGTGGCCCGAGAGCCCGCACCTGGCCGTCACCGGTCCGGGTGCCTCGCGAGCGGTCGTCCTGGCCGTGGCCGCCGACTCCGCCGGCCTCGCACCCCGGGACCTCGCGATGCTCGTCGGCTACGACGACGTGCAGACCGTCGCGTCCGCGGCCCTGAAGCTGCTCCCGCTCGATCCTGCCGACGTCGCGTGCTGGGTGTTGGACGCCCTGGCTGCCGTCGACGCCCTCGCGACCGAGGTCGCCCCCTTGACCCTGCCGTCGGCGATCCCCGCCGCGGGTGCACCACAGATCGAGGCGTGGGCCGAGTCCCACGCCGTGACGTCTCGGAGGTTGTTCAATGCCTGATTCCCCCACCCGCTCGCTGCGCGTCGGTGTCTGCGGTCCCGTCGGCACCGGCAAGAGCTCGCTCATCGCCCTCGTGTGCCGCGAGCTCGCCGCCGAGCTCCGGCTCGGCGTCGTGACCAACGACATCTACACCGACGAGGACGCCCGCTTCCTCCGGTCCGCCGGCGTGCTCGACCCCGATCGCATCAGGTCGGTCGAGACCGGCGCCTGCCCGCACACCGCGATCCGGGACGACATCACGGCAAACCTGATGATGGTCGAGGACCTCGAGGCCGACTTCGACCCGCTGGACGTCGTGCTCGTGGAGTCGGGTGGCGACAACCTGACGGCGACCTTCTCGCCAGCCCTGGTCGACACCCAGATCTTCCTGATCGACGTCGCGGGGGGTGGCGACGTCGCTCGCAAGGGCGGCCCGGGCATCACCCGGGCCGACCTGCTCGTGGTCAACAAGACCGATCTCGGCCCGCACGTCGGGGTCGATCCCGACCAGATGGTCGTCGACGCCTCGGCCGTGCGCGACGGGCGCCCCGTCATCGCGTTGTCACGCACCGACCCGGCCTCGGTCACGGCGCTGACCGACTGGCTGCGCAGACAGCTCGCGTCGCACCGCACGGGCGACCTGACCCCGGCCGACCCGGGTCCGATGGCGCCGCACTCGCACGGCGACGAGCCGTCCCACACCCACGGGCAGGGCGATGACGCTCACCATCACGACCACGCCCACGTCTGACGCGGGCCGTCCCAGTCGGACGCAGGTCGCCGTGTCGCGTGCCGCCGGCGGCGGTCGGGTCAGCGTCTGGCTGGACGCGGACGGTCCGGCCGACCGTCCGGTGGTGCGACCCGTGCTGCTGTCGTCCGACGAGCACGGGGCGCGCGTGTGCCTGGTTCCGGAGGGAGCGCTGCTGCTCGCCGGCGACCGTATCGAGATCACGATCTCGGTCGGGTCGGGCGTGCGTCTGGAGCTCGTCGAGCCCGCCGGCACCGTGGCCTATGCGATGGACGGGGACCGGGCCACGTGGGACGTGGCGATCGACCTGGACGTCGACGCGGCGGTGGTGTGGGCCGGCGAGCCCTTCGTCGTGGCGGCCGGGGCCGACGTGACACGCTCCACCACCGTGCGTCTCGGGGTCGGGGCGCGGGCGGCCCTGCGGGAGATCGTCGTGCTCGGGCGACACGGCGAGGCCTCGGGACGGCTCGAGCAGCACCTCACGGCCACGGGCCCGGGCGGGCGCCCCGTGCTGTCCGAGGCCCTCGAGGTCGGTCCCGGGTCGTCGCGCCTGCTCCTGGGTGGGGCGAGGATCGTGGGCAGCGTCATCGCGCTGGGCGCGACCCTGCCGGAGTCCGCCCCGGCGGACGGGACCCGGTTCGACCTCGACGAGGGCGGCACGGTGGTGCGGGCGCTCGGCGTCGAGGCCCACCGCGCGACGCTCGCCACCTCCTGGGGCCTTGCCCGGGAAGCCGTGGCGTGACGTCACCGCGATGCGGGGCGTCCGTGGTCAGCTGGTGCGCGTGATCTGCTCGCGGATCGTGAACTCCAGCGCGTCGGCCGACGCGAGGTAGACGTCCTGGTCGAGCAGGTTGCCGTCGAGCCGCACGAGACCGCGCGGACTGTCGTAGAAGCGACCCGGCTCGGTCGCGGACACCGTCGCGAGGTCGATCGACCCGTGACGGTCGCCGAGCCAGGCCAGGAAGCGGATCGCCTCGTAGCAGGACTCGCCGATCGCATTGAGGGCTGGCGCCCACGCGCCGTAGCGCCGGTAGTAGGCCCGGGAGAAGTCGTGGCCCTCCACGGTGTCCATGTGGTCGAAGTAGGCGGCGGCCGCGTACAGGTTCTGGTGCGCGTCCGCCCCGCCGCCGAGCAGCGTGTTCTCCTCCACTGCGGGGCTGAGACGAGTGACCTGGTCGGCCAGTCCGGTGCGGGCGAACTGACGGTTGAAGTGGATGGCGTCGTCGCCCATCAGCAGCATGATGACGCCGTCGACGTCGCCCTGGCGCAGGTCGTCGAGGACAGGCGTGAAGTTGGTCGTGCCGAGCGGCACGTAGGTCTCGCTCACGATGCGGGAGGGACCGTCCTGCAGTGCGGCGCGGGTCGTGGCGCCGGTGACGCGGGGGAACACGTAGTCGTTGCCGACGACCGCCCAGCGGCCCACGCCCAGCTGTTCGTGGATCCATCGGGTCGCGGGCAGGAGCTGGTTGACGGGGCGCTCGCCCAGCATGAAGAGTCCCGGAGTGTCGTCGCGCCCCTCGTGCATCGCGGCGTACGCGTACACGACGCGCCCCCCGATTCTGCGTGTGATCGCCTGGCGCACGGCCGAGATGTGCCAGCCGGCGACGGCGTCGACGGCGCCGGTGTCGACGAGGTGCCCGACCTCGGCCGCGACGACGTCAGGATCACGACCGCCGTCGACCACCACGAGATCGACCTGTCGTCCGGCGATGCCGCGGTCGGCGTTGAGCTCCTCGACCGCAAGGTCGCCGCACGCCAGGCACGAGGGTCCGTAGAGACCGGTCGGTCCCTGCAGGGGCACGACGAACGCGACCGAGAGCGTCTCGCGCTCGGTCGTGCGTGCGGAGGTGGTCAGGGCGGGCAGGGGAGCTCCCCGTGCTGGTCGGTGGGTGTCGTCCGATTGTGGCGGATCGGCGCACCGCGATGGGCGACGCGGCTGAGATTTCACCTCCACGACCTGCGCGGGCAACATGTCCGTGATGAGATGGTTCCGAACGGAAGGAACGGGGGCACCATGACTGGTCCGACGGATCCGACGAGCGTCGCACTGCGGCTCAAGCGGGCCGAGCAGCGGTTGCGTGCGAGCCTCGATCCCGCGCTCCGGCGGGAGGACCTCACGTTCGAGCACGGTCAGGTGCTGGCCGCACTGCTGCAGTGGCCGGGTCTGCGGATGACCGAGCTCGCGGACGCCGCCGTGCTCCCCGCTGCGACCCTGACACGCCATGTCGACAAGCTCGTGTCCCGCGCCCTCGTGATCCGTCGCATCGATGTCGACGACAAGCGTCGCGTCGTCGTCGCCCTGTCGAGCCGGGGCGTCGATGTCGCGGAGCGCCTCCGCGAGCTCGAGCGCGCCGCCGGGGTCGAGGCGCCGGACGTCGTCTCGCTCTGACCGTGCACCTGCAGGCGTCTCAGCCGCCGAAGTCGGCCCGGTGGTCCTGCACCCAGCGCTCGTAGGTCAGCGCCGGCCGACCCAGCACGCGCTCGACGTCAGGACTCACGGCCTCAGGGGTCGCCACGAGGCTCGCCCAGTAGCCGAGTGACTGTCGGGCGAACTCCGGCCCCATCACCCCGGCCAGCTCCGCGAGAGCCTCCTCGTGCGGCTGCTCCGCGACCTCGAGGTCGCGCCCGAGGACCCGGCCGATCGTGGCGACCTGCTGCGCCTGCGTCAGCGCATCAGGCCCCGTGACGGCGTACGCGCGGTCGTGGTGGGCGGGGTCCAGCATCGCGCGCACGATGACCGCAGCGATGTCGCGTTCGTGCACGAGAGACCGGGTCGCGAGCGGGTGGGGGAGTCGCACGGTGTCCGAGCCCGCCAGCTGCTCGGCCCACCCCAGTGTGTTCGCGGCAAAGCCGCCAGCACGCACGAACGTGTGGTGCTCGGCGTGCTGCTCCACGAGGGACTCCACGTCGGCCCACACCCCCTGCTGGACCGAGCCGCCACCAGTGGTGAGGTCCGCCGCCGAGAGCTGGACGACGTGCGGGACGCGCTCGCCCAGCATCGCGACGGGTCCCTCAGCGCCGGTGGCGTCGAAGCCGATCCACACGAGCAGGGCCACGTCCGCGCCGGCGGCGGCGTCGGCGAGCGCCGTCGAGTCAGTGGGGTCGCCGGGGAGGACGCGCACCTCGGGCGGGAGGCGGGCACGCTCCGGGTCGCGTGACAGGGCGCGTACCTCCGCTCCTGCCTCGAGGAGCCCGTCGACGACGTGGCGGCCGACCTTGCCGGTGGCACCGGTGACCAGTGCGGTAGGAGTGCTCATGACTCCAGCCTCAGACCTCGACCTTGGTTGAGGTCAAGCCTCGGCCGGCTACAACGTGAAGCGTCCATCGGGCAGTGGGGTCACGAGCCCGTCGTCGATCAGGGAGTCGAGGCAGCGCTCCCGCTGGCCCCCGTCGTCCCAGGCGAGGTCGAGATCGGACTTGGCGACCGGGTCGGCGGACTCGCGGAGCACAGCCATCAGTCGGCGCCGGCACTGCCGGTCGGTCCCGGCCCAGGCCTGGCCACGGCGAGCCGGACCGTCGTGCTCGGGATGGCCCGTCAGGTGCCAGCGGCACAGGTCGGCGACCGGGCAGATCTCGCACCGTGGCGCCCGTGCCGTGCAGACGACCGCGCCGAGCTCCATCGTCGCTGCCGCCCATCGGTGGGCGTCCTCCTCGGGCAGCAGTGACGTCGCCAGCTCGCGCTCGTCCTTCGTGACCGAGGTGTGCGGGTACTGGCGGCCCTGGGCGACCCGCACGAAGACCCGGCGCACGTTCGTGTCGAGCACGACGTGACGCCGGCTGAAGGCGAACGACGCGATCGCCGCTGCGGTGTAGTCGCCGATGCCGGGCAGGTCCAGCAGCTCCTCGTACGTGCCGGGGACCTCGCCGCCGTGTCGATCGACGATCGCGACCGCAGCGGCGTGGAGGCGCTGGGCGCGGCGGGGGTAGCCCAGGCGGCCCCACGCGCGCACGGCCTCACCGACCGGCTCCGCGGCGAGGTCGGCCGGGGCGGGCCATCGCTCCATCCACGCCTCGAACACCGGGAGCACGCGCACGACGGGTGTCTGCTGCAGCATGAACTCCGAGACCATGACCGGCCACGGACGTGGGTCGTCACGCCACGGCAGGGCGCGAGCGTGCACCTCGAACCAGGCCGCGATCCGCGTGTGCAGGACCGAGGCGTCGAGCGGTTCGGCGAGCGCGGATTCGACGGGCGGGGTCATGGCGGGTCGATCCTGTCACGCGTGCGGTGGCGGCTACCGTGGCCGGGTGAGTCGTCCGCTGCCCCCCGAGATCTACCGGCGGCGCCGCATCGTCCTCGTGTCGGGGGTGCTGGGCGTCGTGCTGGTCGTCTGGTTCCTCGTCCGTGCGTTGACGGGCGGCGACGCCCCCGACGACACGTCGACGAAGCCGACACCCACACCCACCTCGACCGAGGCCACCGAGGTCCCCGAGGGCACGGTCCCCGCGAGCCTCAAGGCCGGCGACCGCGCGTGCGACCCGCAGACCGTGCGCATCAGCCCGAGCGTGCCGGCCGACCAGACCGCGGGAGCCGACGTCGCGGTCGTCCTGACCGTCTCGACGACGGCCAGCACGGCCTGTGTGCTCGAGGCCTCCGCGTCCCAGCTCGTCGTGGTCATCGACGACGGCGACAACCCGGTCTACGACTCGACCTCGTGCAACGCCTCGATCCTGGAGACGCCGGTCTCGCTCAGCCCCGAGTGGGCCACCGTCACGACCGCCACGTGGAGCGGTCGGGCGTCAGGGGCCTCGTGCTCGGACGCCGAGGCGTTCGTGGGCGCCGGTGAGTACACGATCAAGCTCGGCACCCTGGGCGGCGAGCCGGGCGAGGTCACGTTCTCGCTCGGTGAGGCGCCGCCGCCGACACCGGACCCGGTCGTCCCGGATCCTGCCGCGACCGATCCGGCCGCCGACCCGGAGGCCGTGCCGGTCGGCTGACGGTCAGACGTAGCGCTCGAGGATGCTCGAGTCGGCCAGACGTGACAGGCCCTCGCGCAGGCTCTTGGCGCGCAGCTCGCCGACGCCCTCGACGAGCGTGAGGTCGTCGACGCTCGCGGCGAGCAGCTTCTGGAGCGACCCGAAGTGCTCGACGACGCGTTCGGCGACCGTGGCCGGGATGCGTGGCACGCGGTCGAGCATGCGGTGCCCCCGCGGCGAGAGAGGCGCGTCGAGCGTGTCGTCGGTGCCGATGCGCATGGCGCGGGCGATGCGACCCAGGTCGACGAGGTCGGGGGCGTCGACGGCCTCGAGGTCGGTGAGCACCTGCGCGGTGGGGCGGGCCCGGCGACCGCGCGGCATGTAGTCGCGGATCAGGAGCTCACGCTCGTTCTGCACCCCGCTGACGAGCTCGTCGAGCTGGAGCGCGAGCAGGCGACCCTCGACGCCGAGCTCGAGCACGTACGCGTCGATCTCGCGGGCGATGCGGTCGACCATCTCCAGGCGCTGGGCGACCTGCGCGACGTCGCGGACCGTGACGAGGTCCTCGATCTCGAGGGCCGAGAGCGAGTCGGCGACCTCGTCGAGGCGGTGGCGGTAGCGCTCCAGCGTCTGGAGCGCCTGGTCGGCGCGGCCGATGATGGCCGCCGACTCCTCGAGGACGTGGCGCACCTCGCCGGAGTAGACCGCGATGGTGTGCATCGACGCCGACACGGAGATGACGGGAAGGCCGGTCTGCCGGGCCACGCGGTCGGCCGTGCGGTGGCGCGTGCCGGACTCCACCGTGGGGATGCTGGGATCGGGCATCAGGTGCACGCTGGCGCGCAGGATGCGCTGGGCGTTGGCGTCGAGGATGATCGCGCCGTCCATCTTGGCCAGCTCGCGCACGCCCGTGGCCGAGAAGGGCACGTCGAGCACGAAGCCGCCCGTGGAGAGCGCCTCGATCTGCTTGTCCTGACCGATCACGATGAGTGCTCCGGTGCGGCCGCGAAGGATGCGCTGGAGCCCCTCGCGCAGCTCGGTGCCGGGCGCGACGGACGCCAGGACGGTCCGCAGGTCGGGGGGATTCGGCACGGCCTCAGTGTAGGGGCGCCCGGGGCACGGGTGCTCGGCCCGGCGTCATCAGGACAGGGCCGCGCGGATCGCGGTGGCGACGTCGCCGACCGCCGCGACCGTGATGACGCCGTCCAGGCCCGTGAGGTCGCTGCCGGCCGGAACGATCGCTCGCTTGAAGCCGATACGGGCGGCCTCACGCAGCCGGGACGCGAGCTCGTGGACCGGACGGACCTCACCGGCGAGACCGACCTCGCCGATCGCGACGAGGTCGGACGGGCACGGCTTGTCGCGGACCGCCGAGGCCAGGGCGATCGCGGTGGCGAGGTCGACCGACGGCTCGATGAGCCGGGCGCCGCCGACCGACGCGGTGTAGACGTCGGACTGCTGCACCTGGAGGCCGCAGTGCTTGGTGAGCACCGCGAGGATCATCGCGACCCGGGAGCCGTCGAGACCGCTGGACGTGCGGCGGGGGTTGCCGCCGGCGGTTGCCGGCACCGTGAGCGACTGCACCTCGGCCAGGAGCGGTCGGCGGCCCTCCATCGTGACCGTGACGCACGTGCCCGCGACCGGCTGCTCGTGCCGCGACACGAACAAGCCGGTGGGATCGGGCACCTCGACGATGCCGGTGCCCGTGAGATCGAAGCAGCCGATCTCGTCGACGGGACCGAACCGGTTCTTGACCGCGCGCAGGAGCCGGAGGCGGGACGTGCGGTCGCCCTCGAACTGCAGCACGACGTCGACGA
>JAHEXN010000055.1 GCA_023252095.1 Actinomycetes bacterium
GGGCTCCGCCGGGCGGGCAGGCGCGACGGCCGCGGGGGCCGGCGCGGCCGCCGGGACGGCCGGGGTGGCGATGGCAGACCCGCCGGCCTCGAGGCGTCGCTCGATGCGGTCCAGGCGGGCGGCGTAGCCCTCGGTCGCGTGGTCGGCACCGGGCACCAGGATGCGGGCGCACAGCAGCTCGAGCAGCAGACGCGGGGCCGTGGCACCGCGGAAGTCGGTGAGGGCGGCGTCGACGAGATCGGCGAGGCGCACGAGCTCGGCCGGACCGAACGCCTGCGACTGCTGGTTCAGCTGGTCGGCCCGGTCGGCGGGTGCCTCGAGCAGCGCGACCTCGATCGCGTTGGGCACGGCCCGCAGCACGACGAGGTCGCGCAGGCGCTGCAGGAGGTCCTCGGCGAAGCGGCGGGGGTCCTGGCCGGACTCGATGACCTTGTCGACGACCCCGAACGCCGTGGCGCCGTCGCGGGCCGCGAACGCGTCGACGGCCTCGTCGAGCAGGGAGTCGGGTGTGTAGCCGAGCAGCTGCACGGCCAGGCGGTACGTGACGCCCTCGTCGCTCGCCCCGGCGATGAGCTGGTCGAGCACGCTGAGGGTGTCGCGCACCGAGCCGCCACCGGCCCGCACGACGAGAGGCAGCGCCGCAGAGTCGAGCGTGACGCCCTCGCTGGCGCACAGCTGGTTGAGGTAGTCGCCCAGCGTCTTCGGCGGGACGAGCCGGAACGGATAGTGGTGCGTGCGCGAGCGGATCGTGCCGATGACCTTGTCGGGCTCGGTCGTGGCGAAGATGAACTTGAGGTGCGGTGGCGGCTCCTCGACGAGCTTGAGCAGCGCGTTGAAGCCCTGCGGGCTCACCATGTGCGCCTCGTCGATGATGTAGACCTTGTAGCGGCTGCTGACGGGCGCGAAGAACGCGCGCTCGCGCAGGTCGCGGGCGTCGTCGACACCGCCGTGGCTGGCCGCGTCGATCTCGATGACGTCGACGCTGCCCGGGCCGCCGCGGGCGAGGTCGCGGCAGCTCTGGCACTCGCCGCACGGGTCGGAGATGGGGGCCTGCTCGCAGTTCAGGGCCCGGGCGAGGATGCGTGCGCTCGTGGTCTTGCCGCAGCCGCGGGGCCCGCTGAACAGGTACGCGTGGTTGACGCGGTTGTTGGCCAGCGCGTGCCGCAGGGGGTCGGTGACGTGCTCCTGGCCGATGACTTCTTCAAAGGTCTCGGGCCGGTAGCGGCGGTACAGGGCGAGGGGCGCGTCCACCCCGTGAGCCTAGCCCCGGCCTGGGACAGCGTCACCATCGCGGCGCAGGCCCGTGATGCACCACTCGCACGCCGCCGGCTGAGGGGTGAGAGCCCTCGGCGACCGAGCCTCGCAGCCTCTGCCGCGACGTGCTCAGGTCGGGACGATCCCGGTGCGCCCCTCCCAGCTGCCGTGCTCGCCGACCGGGCGGAAGCGGAGGGTCGTGAACTCGTGATGGAAGTCGCGGCGCTCCCGCTCGACCATCGCGTCGGCGTGGCGACGCGGTCCGTCGACGGCGCTGCGACCGAACACCATGTCGGTCATCTCCCGGGTCGTGCGCCAGACCGTGAACGTGGCCACGGTGCGGGGCGGTCGCGCCGCGGCGAGCGCCAGGGTCACGCCGGGGTGGTCGCGCACGAACCTTTCGACGGGGCGACCCCAGTGCAGAAAGCGTGGCACCTCGGGGATCTTCATCCGCGCGAGCGTGAAGGCGACCGCGGGCTCCGCGGGATCGCTGCGCCCGGCCACCTCCGGAAGGTCGGCCAGCTCCGTGACGTGGCCCCAACGGCGCAGGAACTCCAGGCGCACGTGCCAGCCGCCCGCGAGTCGCCGACCGAGCGGGTCGTCCGCGAGGAAGGTGTCGAGCGACGCCTCGTCGTCCCACGCGCAGAACACCGCGAGGCGGCGCAGCTGCATCCGGTCGGGTGAGACGACGGGCGCGCCGAGCCGCATGCTGCCCATCGGCTCGGCGAGCCGCAGGCCCGGGACGACTCGTCGGTGGCCGGGGCGCCGTGCCATGGCGCGGGCCGTCGCGCTTGCGGGCACCTCGGCGAGGTGGAACGAGTGCAGCACGGCCCGGACCCGCTCAGTCCATCTCGTGGAACGCGAGCCAGCGGTCGATCGCGGCGTACGCGGCGGCGCGCGCCTCCGACTGCGACAGGAACACGTCGTGGCGAGCGCCGGGGATGGGCAGCGACGTGACCGATCCGCCCAGGCACCCGGCCCAGCGTGCGATCTGCTTGACGTCGAGGACGCCGTCGCTGACGTCGGTGCGCGGGCCGTGCTTGCGGGCGAACCAGGTCTTGTCGGACCGCAGCACGAGCGACGGGATGCCGAGGTCGAGCCCGCGGTGCAGCACGGCGTGGCCGCGGCGCACCGCGTTGAGCCAGCCGAAGGTCACGGGGAAACCGGTCAGCGGCTTCCAGTCGAGCTCGTACTCCCACTCGCCGGCGCCGCTCGTGTGGAGGCTCGCGCCGTACGCGTCACCCGGGGGCAGCGGCAGCTTGTCGAACGGACGGACGCGGGCCGCCGCACGGATCACGTGGGTGCCGATCGACCGCATCCACGGAGCACCCTGGAGGTCGAACCACGGGCTGTCGAGCACGAGGCCCGTGACCCCGACCTCGGCGGCGCCGCGACGGGCGAGCCACAGCGGCAGGATCAGGCCGCCGGTCGAGTGCGCGCCGAGCACGACGTCGAGACCGCCGGTGCCATCCGCCGCCCGCGGCCCGGCACCCCCGCCGGTCTCCTCGCGCACGATCTCCAGCGCCGCGTCGAGCTCGGCGTCGTAGAACGCGAGGTCGGAGACGTAGTGCGGCGTGTGGCCGGGGCGTCGCGACCGGCCGCACTTGCGCAGGTCGAGCGCGTAGAACGCGTAGCCACGCTCCGTGAAGAAGTCGGCGAGCTCGGTCTGGAAGAAGTAGTCGCTGAACCCGTGGACCCACAGGAACGCGCGGCGGGGAACCTCCGGAGGGGTGGCTCTGACGAGGGTTGCGACGATCTCGCCCTCGCCGTCGGGATCGCTCCCGAGGTCGATCGTCCGCTGCTCGTACCCGGCACCCAGCACGTCCTCGACCCACGCTGACATGGGGCGAGCATAGCCACGCACAATGGGCACCACATGTCTGAAGTCCACGATCGCCAACGGACCCTCGACCTCGCGCTGAGGATCGGGGAGCTGCTGCTGTCCAACGGCGCCGGTGCGGCCGACGTGACGGCCACGATGTCGTCGGTCGCGCACCACCTCGGACTGCGTCAGGCCCTCGTCGACGTGACCTTCACGACCCTCACGTTGAGCCACCAGTCGAGCATCGACGAGCCGGTCGTGTCCCTGACCCGCCACGTCACGCACCGGGAGACCGACTTCGCCGATCTCACGGCGGTCGACTTCGTCGTGACCAAGCTCCTGGCCGACGAGATCACGCGTGAGGAGGCCGCGAGCGAGGTCGCGCGGATCGCGTCGTCGGGCCACCCACGCAAGCGCTGGGCCATCACGGCGGGGTCCGGACTCACGGGCGCCGGGGTCGCGCTGCTGCTGGGCGGTGACTGGATCGTGCTGATCATCGCGGCGGTGGCCGGCTCGTGCATCGAGATCCTGCAGCGCCACATGGCGCGGATGCGGCTGCCGTTCTTCTACGCCCAGGTCGCCGGCGGGATGTTGGCGACGACGTTCGCGGTCGTGCTGCGTGCGCTCGAGGTGCCGGTCGACCCGTCGATCGTCGTGACCGCGAGCATCATCATGCTGCTCGCGGGGCAGGGGTTCATCGGCGCGATCCAGGACGCCCTGACGGGCTTCTACATCACCGCGAACGCGCGCATCCTCGAGGTCATGATCGCGACGGCCGGCATCATCGTCGGCGTCGCGGCGGGACTCAGCATCGGCGGTGCGCTCGGCGTCGACGTGCGGATCGTGCCGGGGGCGTCGGGCCTGTCCGACCTGCCTGCGGTCACGATCGGGGCCGCGGTCACGGCGGGGAGCTTCGCCTTCACGGCGTACTCACCCAAGCGCGTCGTGGCGCCGGTCGCCCTGCTCTCGGCGCTCGCGGCGGGCGCGTACTTCGCGCTGACGCAGCACAGCATCGACCGTGCCGCTGCTGCCGGCGTCGCTGCCGTGATCATCGGCCTGGTCAGCTACTGGGTCGCCGGCTGGTTCAAGGTTCCGCCCCTGGTCGTCATCACGGCGTGCATCATCCCGCTGCTTCCCGGCCTGTCGATCTATCGGGCGCTCTCGCTGCTGGCCGACGACGACGTCACGGGCGTCATCGCCCTCATCACGGCGGCCGCCGTCGCCCTGGCTCTGTCGGCCGGCGCGATCCTCGGCGAGTACGTCGCCCAGCCGCTGCGCCGCGAGTCCCGCAAGCTCGAGCAGCGCCTCGCGGGACCCCGCCTCGTCGGCCCCCTGCGGGCCCGGGCGCGAAAGAAGTAGGGCGCGCCGCTCGTTCCTCGCGGCTCCACCGGTTCGTTCCTCACCGGTGCCGGGCTTCGCCCGGGCGCCTGCCTCGCCTTCGGCTCGGCCCGTGGTCACCACTGGTGGTGACCACGGGCGCCCGGTCCTAGTCGCTTGCGTCGCCCAGGGCGGTCTCGACCGCGCGCCAGAAGGTGGGGTAGGCGTAGATGCTGTTGCGCAGGACGTCGACGGGCACCTCGGCCCGCACCGCGACGCCGAGGCCCGAGACGGACTCGCCGCCCGAGGGCCCGACGAAGGTGGCCCCGACCAGGACGCCGCGGGTCGCGTCGACCACGACCTTGACGACGCCCTCGTTGCCCGGGCCGTGCACGAAGCCGCGACTGCTCTCGTTGAGCGGTGCCACGCCGACACGGACGTCGATGCCCTGGTCGCGGGCCTGCTTCTCCGTCAGGCCGACGCCACCGACCTCGGGATCGGTGAAGGTCGACCGGGGGAACGACTCGTCGTAGGGCGGGAGCTCGTCACCCAGGACATCGGAACCGGCCCGCTGCGCCTGGTACATCGAGACGTGCGTGAAGGCGCCGCGTCCGACGACGTCACCGATGGCCCAGAGGTCGTCGTGGCCGACGACCCGCATCGCGTCGTCGACGTCGAGGGACCGGCCCGGCTCGAGGCCGATCGTGTTGAGCCCGAGGTCGTCGATGTTCGGTCGGCGTCCCGCGGCGACCAGCACCTGGGCGACCTCGAGGGTCGCGCCGTCGTGGGTGACCCGGAACGTGCTGCCGTCGTGCTCGACCCGCGAGGTCGTGACGTCGGTCAGCACCGTGACGCCCTCGGCGCGCAGGACCGCGGTGACGACCTCGGAGGCCTCCGGCTCCTCGGGGGCGAGGATGCGCGGGCCCGACTGCAGGATCGTGACCGACGAGCCGAAGCGGGCGAACGCCTGCGCCAGCTCCAGACCGATGGGTCCGCCGCCGATCACGGCGAGCGACGCGGGGAGGGTCTCGGTCTCGAGCGCCTCGCGGTTGGTCCAGTAGGGGGTGTCGGCGAGTCCGTCGATCGGCGGTGCCGACGGGCGGGTGCCCGGGTTCAGGACGACGCCGCGACGGGCGGTGAACGTCGGCCGCGTGCCGTCGGTGGCCTCGACCTCGACCGTGCGGTCGCCCGTGAGGCGGCCGTGGCCACGCACGAGCGTCACGCCCGCGTCGGCGAGGCGGTCGGCCGCGACGGTGTCGTCCCAGTCGTCGGTGGCCTCGTCACGGATGCGCGTCGCGACGAGGGCGAAGTCCGGCTCGACCGTCGCGGTGCCGGCGAGCCCAGGCACGCGTCGCGCCTCGGCGAGGGCGTTGGCCGCGCGGATGAACATCTTGGACGGGATGCAGCCCCAGTACGGGCACTCGCCGCCGACGAGCCGCGACTCGACCGCGACGACCTCGAGGCCCGCCTTCGCCAGGCGTGTCGCGAGCGACTCACCGCCGGGGCCGGTACCGATCACGATGACGTCGCACTGCCGAGGCTCTTGGCTCATGCCACCATCATGACGCTGCCTCGGTGAGGCGCCCGCCGGGCGTCGCCACCGCGGTCCGTCACCAGTCTGGGCACGCCTCGACGCCGGGTCTGGTCACGGAACCACGCGGGGGCTACTGTCGAGTAAGCAAGCGCTTAGTCCGGCCTGGAGGTCACATGAAGCTTCGCCTGTCCGACGAGGACGCCCGCTTCCGCGACGAGATGCGGGAGTTCTTCACCACCCGGTTCCCCGAACACATCCGCGCCAAGGTCCTGGCCCGCGGGGAGCTCACCAAGGACGACATCGTCGAGTCCCAGCAGGCGTTGAACGCCGAGGGCCTCGCGGTGCCCAACTGGCCCGTCGAGTGGGGCGGCCGTGACTGGACGCAGCTCCAGCGCCACCTGTGGCACGAGGAGATGCAGCTCGCCGGCGTGCCGATCCCGCTCGCGTTCAACGCCAGCATGATCGGCCCGGTCATCGCGGCCTTCGGCTCCCAGGAGATGAAGGAGCGGTTCCTGCCCAAGACGGCGAACCTCGACATCTGGTGGTCGCAGGGCTTCTCCGAGCCCGACGCCGGCTCCGACCTCGCGTCGCTGCGCACCACTGCGGTGCGCGACGGCGACGAGTACGTCGTCAACGGCCAGAAGACGTGGACCACGCTCGGTCAGTACGGCGACTGGATCTTCACGCTCGTGCGCACCGATCCCAACGTCAAGAAGCAGGCCGGCATCTCGATGCTCCTGATCGACATGACGACGCCGGGCCTCACGGTCCGTCCGATCGAGCTGATCGACGGCGGTCACGAGGTCAACGAGGTCTTCTTCGAGGACGTCCGCGTCCCGGCCGAGAACCTCGTCGGCGAGGAGAACAAGGGCTGGACCTACGCCAAGTTCCTGCTCGGCAACGAGCGGGTCGGCGTCGCGCCGGTCGGCACCACGAAGCGCTGGCTCGCCGACGCCAAGGAGGCCGCGGGTGACCGTCTGGCCGACCCGGTCCTCGCGAACCGCGTCGCGGAGCTCGAGAACGAGCTGCTCGCGCTCGAGCTCACCGCGCTGCGGGTCGTGGCGCACTCGGCCGAGGGCAAGCCGCACCCGGCCTCGTCGGTGCTCAAGCTGCGCGGCACCGAGCTGCAGCAGGCCGTGACCGAGCTCTACGTCGACCTCGCGGGCCCGTGGGCGCTCGCGTCGGGCGCCGGCGAGGGTTCCTCGGCTCCCGACTGGGCGCGCGTCTCGACGCCGCAGTACCTGAACTTCCGAAAGGCGTCGATCTACGGCGGCTCGAACGAGGTTCAGCGACAGATCATCTCCGGCACGATCCTGGGACTGTGAGGACGGAACATGGACTTCACCTATGACAGCGAGACCGTCGCCCTGCGCGACGCGGTCCGCGGACTGCTCGGCAAGGCCTACCCCTCCTCGGAGGACCGTCGGGGCACGACGAACACCGAGCCCGGCTTCGACGAGAAGGTCTGGGGCCGGCTCGCCGAGCTCGGCTCCCTCGGGCTGCCGTTCTCGGAGGACGACGGCGGCGCCGGTGCCGGCCCGGTCGAGGTCTCGATCGTGGCCGAGGAGATCGGGCGCGTGCTCGCTCCCGAGCCGTACGTCGAGTCGGTCGTCCTGGCTGGTGGCCTCGTGGCGGCGGCGGGCACGGCGGAGCAGCGGGCCGACGTGCTCGGGCGTCTCTCGGCCGGCGAGAACGTGCTCCTTCCCGCGCTGCTCGACTCGGGTCAGCCCGTGTCGGCGTCCGGCGAGGGCGAGTCGGTCACGCTGACCGGCGCCAAGGAGCCCGTGCTGCACGGTGCTCGCGCCGACCAGCTCGTGGTCAGCGCCGTGACCGACCGCGGCGTGGAGCTCTTCCTCGTCGACGGCGACGCGGAGGGTCTGACCCGCACCGGCTACCGCACGTTCGACGGCGGCCGTGCGGCGCGCATCGAGCTCGACGGCACTCCGGCTGTGCGGCTCGGTGAGCAGGGCGACCGCTCGGCCGCGATCGACGAGGTCCTCGCCGCAGCGCGCATCGCGTACTCGCACGAGGCGCTCGGCGCGATGGAGGTCGCGCTCGGCCAGACGGTCGAGTACCTCAAGACGCGCAAGCAGTTCGGCGTCCCGCTCAACACGTTCCAGGCGCTCACGTTCCGCGCGGCCGACCTGTACGTGTCGATGGAGCTCGCGCGCAGCACCGTCATGTGGGCCACGCTCGTGCTCGCCGACGCACCCGAACGTGCCGCCGAGGCGGCCTCGCGCGCCAAGGCGATTGTGAGCCGCACCAGCCGGCACATCGGCCAGGAGGCGATCCAGCTCCACGGCGGCATCGGCATGACGGCGGAGTACTCGGTGGGCCACTACACGAGCCGCCTCACGGCGCTCGACCACTGGCTCGGCGACGGCGCCGACCACCGGGCCGTCCTGGCCGCGTCAGTCCGCGATCACGGCGTCCTCGAGCCCCTCGCCTGACCTCAGGCAGCACCCCGCCCGTGGGCGGTGAGTCTGCCGTCATCGCACCCTCGTGCGTGACGGCTCACTCACCGCCCACGGTGGCGTCTGACGGCAGACTCACCGCTCGGCGGGCGTCCGGGAAAGCAAGGACCCCTCGCGTACCCGACAGAGCACACTGACCCTTGCTGCCTTCCGGCCCTGGGGGAGTTGGGTGAGATGTCGCCACGCGAGGGGCTGCGATCACTCTACCGACCGGGCTGGTGCACACCAACCGGAGGGCGGCGGGTAGCCTCGTCCGCGGAGGATTCGCATAGTGGCCTAGTGCGCTCGCTTGGAAAGCGGGTTGAGTGAAAGCTCTCAGGGGTTCGAATCCCCTATCCTCCGCCAGAATTGCAGGGAAAATCGGGCCTCGCACCTTGTCGGTGCGGGGCCCGATTTCGCGTTTGGTCTCAGTTTTGGTCTCAGTTGGTCTCCACTGGGGATGATTGGTAGATAGCTGATCTGCTGGTGTATCCCATCGAAGACGCTTCTTCTCCAAGTGCCGCGGCGGTTTGGCCGACACCTACTGCGAGTCATTTGGGCCTGGAGTGCTTCCGTACTGGATAGTCTGGAGCTGCATTGCCGCATGGCTCGCCGTGGGCTGTGCGTGGTTGGTCTCAATTCATCAGAGGGGGACGAGATGGCGCGTGGCGATCTTCTCGTCGCACTGATTCAGTCGGGGGCGGGTGGCGACGACCTCGCGTTCCGTCGAGCGGCCGAGGCGCTCATCGCTGAAGAGAACGCGAAGAAGCACGGAGTGCTTGCCTCTCAGCTTGCCGAAGCGCTGACCAGGAAACGTCACTCGGGCTCGTCCGTATCGCCTCTGACGAGGCCGTCCGAAGCCCCGGGACTGTTCCATGAGACCGACCCGACTCGCAGGTTGACGGACCTGGTGCTGCCTGCGGCTGTCCGTCACACGGTGAATGACCTCGTAGAAGAGCATCACCGCCGGGATCTACTGCGAAGTCATGGTGTGGAGCCGCGGCACAGGTTCCTCCTGGCCGGACCACCCGGGAGTGGCAAAACCACACTGGCCGAGGCCATCGCTACCGAGATTGCGGTCCCCTTCCTCACCGTCAGGTATGAGAGCCTCATCGGGTCCTTCCTGGGCGAGACGGCAAGTCGCCTCGAGGCGCTGTTTTCTGCAGTTCGAACGCGCCCGTGCGTCCTGTTCTTCGATGAGTTCGATGCTGTGGCCAAAGAGCGGGGCGACACCCACGAGACAGGCGAAATCAAGCGGGTTGTCAGTTCGCTTCTGCTGCAGATCGATCGTCTTCCTAGCCACGTCATTGTCATTGCCGCAACGAACCATTCTGAACTGCTAGACCGCGCAGTCTGGCGACGCATGCAGGTTCGACTGGCACTGCCGAGTGCCAGTCGCGACGGAAAGATTGAATGGCTTCGCGCTTGGTCCGAACGTTCCGGAGTCGAGTTCGGGAAGTCCGAAAGGACGATTGCTGATCGCCTGAAGGATCTCAGCTACGCCGAACTCGAAGACTTTGCTTTAGATGTCCAGCGAAGGCAGATTCTGGACGGATTTGATGCGGTCCCCGCCGACGTGACGGAACGTCTCCTGCGCGCCTGGTCGGGCCGCGCAAGGCCGAACAGTGACGACTAGTGACTCCGGCGCCGTTCGGCGTGAAGTGCTCTGGGGCGGAGTTGGACCGGTCCAAGTTTTCACTCCGCCTGGAGGTGGCGGCGCGAAGGTCAGTTTGCCGTCCCGAGGACGCCAGGAGCAGCGGCTGAGCGATCGATTTCACCAGCTCGAGCAGGCGTTCGCTGAACAGGTGCAGTTGACACAGTCGCTCGCCGCGAGTGATCCGCAACTCGTGCTCGTGTTTGAAGCTATCGACGAGCGAGAGGACCTCGAAAAGGTCGCAGCCCTCGCTGGTCTCGAGATTCTGGCCGAGGCTGAACTCGAGTACGAGAAGGACTCGGACTTCCCACGGAAGTCAAAGGACAAGGACCTTCCGGTGACCGGCTGTCTTCACGCCGTATGCGTGAGCGAAAGGTCGAAGAACGAAATTCTGAAGTACTGGAAGCAGTGGCAGGAGAATGGTCGTGTCGACAGGGGATACGCGCCGCTCAAGAACCTGTTTGCCCACCTGAAGGACGTTCGGCCGTGGGGGCCGCAAGACCGCGTGCGGGTCAGCGAACTCGCCAGCGCGCTCGCCGGCATGCTCCCAGGAAGCCATGACGTCGAGGTCGAGCTCTGGTATCGGATGTCGGAAGAGTTGCGCTCGAAGGCACAGACTGAAGTGACTGCGCTGATCGAGTTAGCGGGCGGCACAGTGGTGTCGAGCGCCCAGGTGGCAGCTGTCGGGTACCACGGACTGAAGTGCGTTCTCCCGCTCAGTATCTTGCGGTCGCTCTCCACGGGCGACTTCGATGCTGTGGCGGCAGTCAAGTCGAGTCATGTGCAGTATCTGCGAGTGACTGCTCAATCTCGAGAATTCTCGGGAGAGGTGCAGACGGCGGGCCCTCCGGATGCTGGATTGCCCACCGGTGACCCGGTCCTGTGTGTGCTCGACGGTGTACCGGTCGCGAACCACCCGCTGCTCGACGGTCGAGTGAGCATCTTCGACCCCGACGACCTGGCCAGCGACGCGCAGACGGACCTCCGTAGGCACGGCACAGCGATGGCCTCGGTCTGCGTTTGGGGTGACCTGTCAACTGGGGGTCCTTCGGCGTCGCGGCCAGTTCTTGTGCGTCCGATCCTCGTCCCGGCCTTGGACACGCAGAGTTCTGCGGAGGAGCTTCCGTCGGACGTCTTGGCGCCAGACCTGATGCGCCGCGTATTCCGCGAGCTTTTCGATGGATCAGATGGGATCCCGCCAGCGGGTGAATCAGTCGTCGTCCTCAACCTCTCAGTTGGTGACCCTGCTTCTCCATTCGACGGGGTGCTGTCGGCTTGGGCCAGGACGCTCGACTGGCTGAGTGCCGAATACGGTGTGGTTGTTGTGGTCTCGGCAGGTAACCACGTCGGTCTCGACGTACCGCTAGGGGCCGGGACCGTAGAGGCCCTGACGGGCTCTGCGAGAGCCGACGAGGTGAATCGACTCGTGGCGGAGACCGTACCCCGGCGAAGCCTGCTGGCACCCGCAGAGTCCATCAACGCGCTGACGGTTGGAGCCCTGAACTCTGATGCAGCCGGCGACGTGCAACTTGGGTACCGCCTCGACCCCGCACCAGACGACTTGATCGTTAGCCCGATGAGCGCTCTGGGTTCAGGACATCGGCGGGCGGTAAAGCCAGATCTCCTTGCTCCCGGAGGACGGGCTCTATTTCAGCGGCCCATGGTGACGAGTCAGCCTCGGCTCCACCCAGCTCAGCAGGTAGCTCTCGGTCCCGGCATTCGGGTCGCGGCAACGAACGCAACGGCAGACGTATTTACGGTCGGGACCAGCCCGGCCGCTGCGCTGGTGTCGCGAGCAGCCGCGAACGCGGTCGACGTGGTGGTCGGACTAGCTGACCGGTCGCTGACTCGGTCCGAGATCGCCGTCGCGACGAAAGCACTCGTTGCGCATTCGGCAAGAGTCCCAGAGGACTTGACGGTCTACGAAGGTCTTGGACCTGCTCTGTCCGGCTATGGTGCGGTCGCGCGAGACTTTTCTGAGGGCTGCGAACCGCACGAGGCGACGATCTTGTTCCTAGGCAAACTAGGCGCGAATCAGAAGCGGGCCGTGGCCCTCCCGTTGCCAGACGGCCTGCAGAAACGGGGCGTCAAGCGTGTCACGGCGACTCTGGCATGGATGTCGCCAGTCAACTGGCGCCACCGACAGTACCGGCGTGCAGCACTGGAGTTCTCAGCTCCATCAGGATTCACGAGTCTGGGTACGGCGACGGAGGTCGGCGGAACCCCGTCGAAACGCGGCACATTGCAGCATCTAATCTGGGAAGTCGATCGGGCGACGGGCGTCGGCGCTGGCAGTGACCTGAGCCTGACTGTGACCTGCAAAGAGCAGGCGGGTGGATTGAACGGGCAGACAGTCGACTTTGCCGTGGCTCTGTCCCTTTGGGTCGCGCCCGAACTGGGAGTTGACGTCTACACCCAGGTGCAACAGCAGCTTGCGAATCGCATCCCCATCGTGCCTCAAGCGTAGGCTTGCCGGACGCTTCTGGGCTGAGGTCAGAGCGGACGTGCCGCGATGCCGGGCTATCGGTCAGCTGTCCTGCGGGAACAGCAACCCGCCGACTCGGTCCGCGACTTCGCGCCTGATCGGGTCGGTGACGTGCTGGTACCGCGCGGCCATTGAGGTGCTAGACCAGCCCATGATTGACATGACGGTCCGTTCCGGAACGCCGAGGACGAGCAGCACGGTCGCGGCGGTGTGGCGGGCATCGTGCAGTCGGACGTGGCGAACGCCGGCCGACTGCAGCAGGTCGCGCCAGGCGACGTAGTCGGAGTTGAGGTTGATCGGCCCGCCGGTGTGGTTGGCGAAGACCCAGTCCTCCTCGGTCCAGAGCGATGCGGCATGCCGACGCTCAGCGGCCTGCGCTTCGCGGTGTTGCTCGAGGAGGTCGACAAGCGCCGTGGGTAGTCCGATGACGCGTTGACCGGCCGAGGACTTCGTTGGTCCGAGCACCCCATTGCTGCGTCGTGCTTGCGGGCACCGGCCCGGTGTCTTGCCGCACGTGCCCCCGCAGCCGTGTTCGTAGACGGGGCGAAGTCGTGTCGCGCGGACGCGAAGTGAGCGTGTCTCGAGGTCGATGTCTGACCACCTGAGCGCGAGCGCTTCGCCCTGTCGGAGTCCGAGTGCGAGTGCGACGGCCCACCGTGTGCCGTTCCGAACCTCTCTCGCTTTGGCGAGGATCAACTGCACTTCCTCGAGCGTCAGTGGTTCGACCTGCTCGACTTGAACCCTCGGCGCGCGGGCGAGCGTCGCCACGTTTCTTACGACGTGGTTGCGCCGTTCTGCTTCACCGAGTGCGGTGCGGACTGTGCGATGTGCCTGGTGCGCGGTGGCTGGTCGCGCGCCGAGTTGGATCATCCGGCTGTATGCCGACTCGAGGTGTTCCGGTGTCAGGCGATCTAGTCGTTGGGCGCCGATGACGGGGATCAGGTGCTTCACCACCGCAGTGCGGTATGCCTCGTAGCTGGAGTGTCGAAGGCTCGTTCTGACGATGGATTCGAGCCAGTAGAGCAGCCAGGTCTCGACGGTCCATTTCGATCCGACGGCAGGTGTACGTGCTGCGTCGCGGAGCTTCTCCATCTTGCGTACCTTTGTCACCACGGCGGACTTGGACTTGCCCGTGACGTGGCGTCGGTCCGGTGAGCCGTCTCCCTTCACGCCCACGCTGACTCGTCCGTGCCAACGGCCGTCATTGCCGAGGTAGACGGTCGACGCGGCGTTCGGATTGCGCCCGGTCACGTCAGGTATCCCGTTGGGTGGAGCCTCGGAGGCGTTCGACGAACTCGTCCAGACAGGCCATGGGTATGCGCCGAAGTCGTCCGACCTGGACTGACTCGACCTCCCCTGTGCCGATCAATTTGAACATCGATGTGCGTGCGATGCCCAGCATCTCTGCGGCTTGCTCGACGCTCAGGAGCAGCGGCACCAATGGCTGGCGGACAGCTG
>JAHEXN010000056.1 GCA_023252095.1 Actinomycetes bacterium
ACCGGGCCCCGATGTTGCACCAGCCGACCGGCGTGCCGTCGCGGTACGTGACGACACCGGGAGGCACGTCGCGCTCGCAGAGCGCGCGCATGGCCTGCTCCCGACTGCCGCCGCCGAGATCCTCGATCTGCTTCGCGCCGACGCGGTGCGACAGGCACCAGCAGTGCGTCTCTCGACGGTTCGGGTTGATGACGTCGGCGAGGTCGTCGAAGCGGTCGGGCGTGACGGGATGCGTCTCCCAGTGCGCGTCGTCGGCCATGCATCCACGATGGCACCAGGCAACGACAACCGGGAGGACCCGTGGACACGACGATCTACCTGGCATGGTCATCCGCGCCGATCCCGGCGGACCTCGTCGGACCCTGGACCGAGCTGCGGGTGCTGGCCCACGACCTGGTCGTGGTCGAGGGCACCGAGTCGCTGTCGCGGGTGTATCACGAGATCAAGTGGTCCCTGCCCGACGACGCCGCACTGCTCGTGACACCGCTGGCGGAACGGCCCAAGCTCAAGTACCTGCCGGACGGCACGACGACGTGGTTCCGGGACCGGCTGCCCCCGCAGGCCGAGGCCGGCCCGGGCGACGACTGACCACCTGCTGAACAGCCACCGCCGGTCGCGCGGATCGACCTACCGTGGAACCGTGACACGCCACGACCTCCCCGTGCTCGACCTGGCCGACCGCGGCACCGAGGCGTTCCGGGCGACGCTGCGCGACGCGACGCACGAGGTCGGCTTCCTGCACCTGCGCCACGGCATCCCTGCGGCGGTGACCGACGAGCTGTTCGCGGTCGCGCGCCGGTTCTTCGCCCTGCCGGAGGCCGACAAGCTCGCGATCGAGATGACTCGGAGTCCGTGGTTCCGCGGCTACACGCGGGTCGGCGGCGAGCGGACCGAGGGAGCCGTCGACTGGCGCGAGCAGATCGACGTCGGCACCGAGCGGGAGCCCCTGCCTGCCGACGAGCTCGCGGGCGCGCCACCGTACCTGCGGCTCGACGGCCCCAACCAGTGGCCGACGGCTCTGCCGGAGCTGCGCACCGTCGTCGAGGCGTGGACGGCGCAGCTGTCCGCCATCGGGCACGCACTGCTGGCCGAGTGGGCGGTGGCGCTGGGCGCGGCCCCCGACCACTTCGACGCGACGTTCGCGAAGCCGTCGACCCTGTTGAAGCTCGTCCGGTACCCGGGGCGCCCCGACACCGAGCAGGGCGTCGGGGCGCACAAGGATCCCGGCATCCTGACGCTGCTGCTCGTCGAGCCGGGCAAGGCCGGCCTTCAGGTCGAGCGCGACGACGGCTGGTTCGACGTCCCGCCGGTGGAGGACGCCTTCGTCGTGAACATCGGCGAGCTGCTCGAGGTCGCGACCGACGGCTACCTGCGCGCGACCCGGCACCGGGTCGTCTCGCCCGCCCCGGGCACCGAGCGCCTGTCGATCCCGTTCTTCTTCAACCCGAGCCTCGACGCCGAGGTGCCGCGGATCGACCTCCCGCCCGAGCTCGCGGCCCGGGCTCGCGGCGTCGAGCAGGACGACGCGAACGTGATCGGCGCGCGCTACGGCGAGAACCTGCTCAAGGCCCGGCTCCGCGCCCACCCCGATGTCGCCGCGATCCACCACGCCGACCTGCTGGGGTGAACGACTTCGCCCGAGCACGACGCAGGCCCCGGAGTCGTGACTCCGGGGCCTGCGGTGACGTGCTGTGCGCCCGAAGGGATTCGAACCCCTAACCTTCTGATCCGTAGTCAGATGCTCTATCCGTTGAGCTACGGGCGCCCGTCCCGCGCACGTGGCACAGGGACTCGGAGAGTTTAGCCCAGAGGTTGCGGATTCCTCGAATCAGGTCGGTCCACGATCCTCAGCGGGTGCGCGATCTCGTCGGTGCGCATGCGCGCCGCCACGATCGCGACGACCGCGAGGGGCAGCGGCACGAGGCCCGCGACGAGGAACACGACGTCCATCCCGACCGCTACGCCCAGGGGTCCCGCGAGAGCCATCGAGACCGGCATGAACGCCAGGGACACGAAGAAGTCGAGGCTCGAGACGCGGCCGAGCATCGCCGGCGGCACCCGGCGCTGGAGCAGCGTCCCCCAGATCACGTTGGGCGCGTTGAACATCGCCCCGACGACGAACAGCAGCGCCGCGAGGCTCCACACGTCGGGCGCGACGCCGACCAGCGCGAGCGGCAGCACCCCGGCGCCCCACATCAGCACCATGACCGACAGGTAGCGGCGCGCCATAGGCAGCGACGAGACGAGCAGCGACGCCACCGCGCCACCGACACCGAACGCCGCCATGACCCAGGCGTGGTCGGTCGCGTCGCCGCCCAGGTCGTCCTTGATGACGAATGGCAGCAGCACCTCGATCGGGCCGGTCGAGGCGAGCACCAAGATCGTCGCGAGCAGCAACGTCGCGAGCAGCCACGGGGTGCGCGCGACGTAGAGGACTCCCTCGCGCAGGTCGGCGAACAGCCGCCCCGGACCGTGCTGCTCGTCGTCCGAGAGCTCGCGGCGCAGCGCGACGGGACGCAGGCCGACCATCAGGAGCAGACAACCGAGCTCGGCCACCGCCACGCCCAGCAGCGCGTGGCCCGGCGAGACCGCGGCGACGATCAGGCTCGCGGCCGCGGGACCGGCGGCCTGCATCGCGATGGGGCGCAGCACGCCCTCGACGCCGTTGGCCGCGAGCAGGTCGTCGGCCTCCACGATCGCCGGCAGCAGCGCCGAGTACGCCGGGAAGTAGATGCCGGCCGTCATGCCGAACACGAGTCCGGCCGCCGCGAGGTGCCAGACCTGCCCGGCTCCGGCGATCGCCAGCAGACCGACGGCGCTCGCCACGACGACGCGTACGCCCGCGACCATCAGGAGGATCCGTCGCTGGGGCACGCGGTCGGCGAGCACGCCGCCGATCAGCGTCGTGCCGACGACGCCCGCCGACCAGCCGACGGCGACGAACGACAGACCCTTCGGGCCGCCGCCCAGCTCGATGACCTGCCAGACCGTCGCGATCATCCACATGCCGTCGGCCAGGAGGGTCAGCGCCGTCGCGCCCGCCAACCAGCGGTACTGCGCGTGCCGGAACGGCTTCAGCGGACCGCGCGCCCACCCAGATGCCACCGGCTCAGGCTAACGCCGGACGACGTCCCGACGAACTTCGCGGTGGGTCGCCCACGTCACGCTCATAACGATGGCTGTTCCGAGTCGTTGCTCGTACTGTTGATCTGTCCGGACACGATGAAAGAGGCACCACGTGCGACTGCTCGTGCACGACTTCAGTGGGCACCCCTTCCAGGTGCAGCTGAGCCGAGAGCTCGCCCGTCGTGGTCACGACGTCGTGCACTCCAGCTGCGACGCCTACGTCTCCGGCAAGGGCGCCCTCGTGGCCGAGCCCGGCGAGACGATCGTGTTCGAGACGATCGGCGACGGTCTCGTCTTCGACAAGATGCGCTTCGCCAAGCGCCTGGTCGGCGAGGTGCGACTCGGCTTCGAGCTCGTGCGCCACGTGCGGTCGCACCGCCCCGACGTCGCGGTCCTGTCGAACGTGCAGATCCCGACGCTCGTGATCTTCGCGTTCGCGATGCTGTTCGTGCGCATCCCGTGGGTCCTGTGGCACCAGGACGTCTACGCGATCGCGGTCAAGTCCTTCGCCGGCGACAAGCTCTCGCGCGGGTTCACCGTCGTCTCGGCGATCTTCGAGGTCGCCGAGAAGTGGTGCTCGCGGCGCGCCGTCGCGATCGTCGCGATCTCCGACGCCTTCGTGCCGGTGCACGAGAAGTGGGGCACCGCCGACAAGGTCACCGTCATCCCGAACTGGGCGCCGCTCGACGAGATCGTCCCGGTCGAGCGCAAGAACGACTGGGCCGTCGAGCAGGGCGTCGAGGACACGCTCACGCTGCTCTACTCCGGAACGCTCGGCCTCAAGCACGACCCGTCGCTCCTCGTCGCGCTGACCAAGCAGGTGCGCGACACCGGTGTCGACGCCGAGCTCGTCGTCGTCAACGAGGGCCCGGCGGCCGACGTCATCCGTGACGAGGCGAGCCGCCTCGACGTCCCCGTCACGCTTCTGCCGTACCAGCCCTACGACCGCCTGCCTGAGGTCCTGGGCTCCGGCGACGTCCTGCTGGTCCTGCTCGACCAGCGCGCGGGTGCCTTCTCGGTGCCGTCGAAGACGCTCTCCTACCTGTGCGCCGGACGACCGGTCCTGGGCCTGATGCCCCTCGAGAACGCCGCGTCGACGCTCGTCGAGCGGGCCGGCGGTGCCGTGTTCACCCCCCAGTCCGCCTCCATCCCGGCCGCGGGCGCCTGGGTCGCCGAGATCCTCGGCGATCCTGAACGACGCGAGCGCGTCGGCGCCGCGAGCCGCGCCCTGGCGGAGGACGAGTTCACCGCCGAGCGCTGCATCGATCGCTTCGAGACCCTGCTCACCGGCATCGACGGCTCGCGATGAGCGCCCCCGTGCACGTCGTCATCGGACCCCGCACCCAGCTCGGCGCCGCGCTGCTGGCGAAGCTCGAGGGTCAGGACGTCGTGGCAGTCGCCCGGCACGAGCGTGACGCGCAGGTGCTCACCGACGTCGCGGGCGCTCGCGTGGCCCTCGCTGCTGACGCACCCGGCGTGCTCGCCGCCGACGCCGATCTCGTGATCCACGTCTGCGCCCTCGGACCCATCCACCCCGAGGACCCTCGCCCCGACGACGCCGACCGGTTCGAGGCCGAGCTGGCGTCGATCGAGGCCCTGGTGGCCGCGACGTCCGGATCTGTCCGGATCGTGTTCGTCTCCTCGGTCATCGCCCTGGCGCCCACGCCGGACCGGCGCCTGTACGGCGGGTGGAAGAACCTCGCCGAGGAGCGCCTCGACCGCATCGCCCTGCGTCACGGAGCCCGAGTGACGGTCTCGGTGGCCTACCCCGGGCGTATCATTAACCGGTCCGAGCGGTCGGGATTGTCGGACCGACTGTCCTCCACCTTCGAGAAGGTGGCCCATCGACTGCTCTCCGAGGCCTCCCGCGGGCCCCGCCGGGTCATCGTCGGCATCGACGCAAAAGTTTGGTCGGCACTTCGAGCCATGTCGCTCGTTGTGCATGTCGTGCGGCCCTCAGGGACGCCCATCCTGACACTGTCGTCAGACCTCACCTCGACCCCCGATCGACAAGAGGCAAGACCATGAAGCGCAAGCGTCTGCTCGACCTGACACTCATCGCCCTGACGGCGGTCGTGTGGGTCCCTGTGCTGCTCATCGCCAGTCTGGCGGTGCTCATCAGCGAGGGCCGCCCCGTCTACTACCGGTCCAACCGTCGCGTGTCGGTCGACCGGGTCATGAAGGTCGTGAAGTTCCGCACGATGGTGCGCAACGCCGACAAGCTCGTCAACCGCGACACTGTGCCCGTCGAAGGCCAGGTCCGGTTCCTCAACATCCCGCCGGACTCGCCGCTCTACACCAAGATCGGCAGCCTCCTGGAGCGCTTCGGTCTCACGGAGATCCCGCAGCTGGTCCACGTCATCACGGGCCGCATGTCGCTGATCGGCAACCGTCCGCTCCCCGACAACGTGCAGAACCTGCTCCGCGAGGAGTTCCCGCACGCCGACGACCGCTTCCTGACCCCGTCCGGCCTCACCGGCCCGGCGCAGCTCGTCGGCCGTCAGGCGCTCACCGACGACGAGCGGCTCACGATCGAGACGGCGTACTGCCGGGCGGCCCTGCGCGGCTACTCGTTCCGTCTCGACCTGTCGATCCTGGTCACCACGGTCCTGATCGTCCTGCACCTCAAGGAGCCCATGACCTACCTCGAGGTCGAGGCCATGATCAACCGCCGCAGCCGCGTCCGCTCCCAGACCATCGTCATGGCCGACCAGATCATCGACGCTCCCGGCGTCGCGGTCGTCGACCTCGCCACCGAGCAGGCCAGCTGACCCAGCAGCACCCCGCACCCGCCGTTCGTCCCCGACGACCGGCGGGTGCCTGCTTTCCCGGGCCTCCGCGGATCCCCACCCGCTGGTTGAGGTGTGAGGGCGCTCTGGCGCCCGAGCCTCGAACCCTCGGTCGGCTGAGGAACCCCTTTCGAGGCTCGTTCCTCGCACCTCAAGGGACGGGAATCGGCTCCCACGTCGCGCCGTCGGAGGAACGGAGCAGCTCGTCGCCGACCACCGCGACGTAGCCGTCGCCGCTTGCCGCGAGGAGCACGAGACCGTCGCTCGCCTCGGGCCGGACGCATCCGGACTGGACGGCCTCGGCCCCGTCGACCCGGTAGAACTCCACCGCGCAGTCGTCCGCCGGGGCAAGCGCAACGACGCCTTCGCCGGTCCTGGCGACGCTCCGCAGACCCTCGAGGACGACTGCGCCCTCCCAGATCGCGCCGTCGTCGCCCGAGGTCCGGATCGATCCGTCGTCACAGCCCACGAGCCCCTCGGCGCCCTCCGAGACGAGGGAGACGGGCGCGCATCCGGGGTCGACGGCGCCGCGTGGAGTCGTCACGGTGGCCGAGCCCGGGGTGAGGTGCCAGCGGCGGATCGGACCGGCGGGGTCGACCCACTCCGTCGCTCCGTCGGCCAGGAGCAGCTCGACGGCCTGGCAGTCCGCGCCAGCACCGATCACGTAGACGTCGCCGGTGTCGTTGACGTCGAGTCGGAGCAGCTCGGTGATGCCCGGGTCGAGCTCCTCGCGGGCGCCGTCCGCGTCCCGGACGAGGGTGACCGGGGATCCGGCGGAGCACGATCCGCGGGCGCCCCAGACGGTGACGTCCTCGGTGGCCTCGATCAGGCCGGCTGCCGCCGGGGTCGCGGGCACGGGATCGGCCGGTTCGGAGGACTCCACCGGTCGGGGCTCGGTCGAGGGCGCCGCGTCGTCTTCGTCACCGGAGACGTGGCGGAACATCAGCACGACGAGCACCAGGTCGACGACGAGGAACAGGGCCAACCACCGCCAGGTGCGCTGCGTCGTCATGGGGTCCTCGTCGGTCTTCCTCTCCCTCCGGGCAGGCTAGCCGAGCCGCGCGGGGGTCGCGTCCCGTCCCCCACTTCTGGCCCACGTCCGACCGACCTTCGGCCGATGTGGCCGTCGAGGTCGCCTCCTAGGCTGGGCGCATGAGCGCCTCGATGCACCTGTTCACCGGTTTCGTGCTGGTCCTCGTCGGCGCGGTGCTGGCGATCGGCTTCCCCGATGCCGAGTTCGCCTGGTTCACCGGCCGCCCCTTCGGCGTCGTGCTGGCGATCTTCGGGGTCATCGACCTCGCTCAGGGATTCCGGGAGCGCGGCCGCTCCTCCGACGGCTGACCCGGCCCGCCGCTCACCACAGCACTTGGTTGACCGGACTCACGGCCTCCGGCGTCTCGGCGCCGATCATCTCGAGCAGGTCGATCTCGATCGACCGGCAGATCGCGGTCATGGGGACGTCGTGCACCTGGTCGAGGAACGGGTCGGCGAGGTCGCGTCCGACCTGCACCGCCAGCAGGAACATCATGCCGATCAGGCCGGAGCCGATCGGCGTGAACCACTGCAGGTCCTTGAAGACCGCGAACGGCAGGATCCGGTACTGCACGGGCAGGGGCGTCTTCTTGATCCGTTCGAGCCCGCCCTGCGCGTCGGTCAGGACGCTCAGCGTCGACTCGACCTGCACGCGAGCGATGTCGTCGATCATGCCGCGGCGACGTGCCTCGGCGAGCAGGTGTCCCACGTGCGTCAGGGCCGCGGTCGGGGCGCTGGTCGCCGACCGCACGCGCCGCAGCGCCTCACCGTCGAGGTAGACCTCCACCTCGGCCGGGGACGACTGCTCCCGCAGCGAGGCGCGCAACGCGTGGACGTAGGCGATCTGCGCCCGCACGATCTCGCCGGCGATCTCGGGGCGAGCATCCGGCACGTTCGGGTCGAGCAACGTCATGGCCTCGCGACCGAGGTTGCGTGAGTGGTTGACGATGCTGCCCCAGAGGGTGCGCGCCTCCCACCAACGCGCGTACGACGCGTTGACCATGAACCCGAGGAACAGCGCGATCGCCGTGCCGTAGAGCGTGTACTGGATCGTGATGCCGCGGAACTCGATCCACCCGGCCTTGAACGCCACCGTGACCAGCACGTCCCACGTCAGCAGCACGACCATCGGCACGAGCAGGGGCCGCCAGGCAGGTGCGGTGCGGGGCAGCCGCGAGGTGATCATGCGTCCAGCCTGCGGGGCGCCGGCCGCGTTGGCACGGGAGAACCCGGGTGTTCCTCACCACGTGGGCGGGTTCCCGATGGTGTGGTCGCGCAGCCGCTCAGGCAGGAGGGCAGACCGGCCTGGGCCAGGGGACAGATCCGTCCGCGACGGCAAGTGGTGTCAGGCCCGCGGCCTAGCGTCACGCGAAACTCCTCGGAAAGGTCGACCACATGACAGAACGTCAGCATCAGGATGCTGCGAAGAGCATCGTCGAAGGATTCCAGCAGGCCATCGGCGTGTCCGTGCTCAACGTGGCGGCATGGCTTGGGCCCGCCGCAGCAGCGTGGTGGATCTGGGACGCCATCCTCACATCGACCGGCGCACCGGAGTCGCCTCTGCTGTGGTTCGACCACCTGGCTCGCGATGCAGGATGGTCAGCGCCGTGGGCCGTTGAAACGCACAAGTGGCTGACCGCACGACCCGAGCTGGGGTGGCCCTTGATCCTCCTCGCGGCCTTCACCGCGTCGCTCCGCACCGCAGAGGTCCGGACCGTTACCTGCGCCGCGCTCCTCCTGACCCTGAGTCTCCGAACGGTCCCGTCCGTTGCGGCGTCCTTCCTCCTGATCACGTTCTTGCTGTGCATCGCCGCCTACGCGACCGATAAGGCCGAGGAGGCGTCTACGCGTCAAAGCGAGCACCAGCACTACGCCATCTTCGAGATCTCATTCACGAGATGGGTCACCGGACCCCTGTCCACCCTGGTCTTCTCAGTGGCGTTTCCTGCGCTGCTTCTTTACTGGGCGATCAAGAACTATCGCGCTCCGTCCTATTCCCTGCCCACTCACGGCTGGGACCTCGCCCGCGCAGCGAACGACCTCGGCGACGGACCCCTCGGTGCAATGTCCACCCGCAAGGTAGCGACCTTCGTGGCCCAAGCCCTGGTCGTCGCTTCAGGAGACGACCAGTCCGAGAAGCACCTGGCGCTTGAGGCCCTGAGACATCGCCGCGATTCAGGGGCGTAGGCGGAGCGAGCACCGATCGCTCACAATGACTGGGTGTTGGACTGGATGGCGGTCGTTCCGGAGCGGGCCGACCAGGTCCTCATGCTGACCGGCGCGGGCATCTCGGTCGACGCGCCGTCATGCATTCCTCCGGGGCTCGGTCTCACCACGAGGGCGCTGGAAGAAGCAGCTGGACTCTCGACCAAGGAGATCGGCGAGATCGGCCGCTGGTTCCGCGCCTGTGGCATGCCGGGCGGCTTTCCGAGATTCGAGACCGTGATCGGCGCTGTCTCTGACACCACGGGAGAGTCAGGGTTGCGCTCCGTGCTCCGAGACCTCCTCGACCTGACCCCGAATGATCTCCATACCTTCTTCGCTCAGCATCTCGCGGCCGGGGGCACGCACATCACCGCCAACATCGACGCTGGCATCGAGCGCGCCGACGAGTCCCCACGCCGCTCAGAGGTCCTCGGCCACCTGATTCACTTCCATGGGGTCGCCGAGGATCACGCCGATCTCCGATCGCTGGGGATCACGCTGAGCAATGTCGAGAGCGGGTTCCCGGACGTGATGCTCACCGAGCTGCAGACCGCGTTGCGCGATCCCAGGATCGCCGCCATCGTCGTTGTCGGCTATTCGGGGACGGACTACTTCGACATGTCGCCATTTCTCGCTTCCCTGCAGGTAGACGTGGCACTTCGAGGAACTCACGTCCTCTGGTTCGATTTCGATCCCACCGAGCCCACGCTTCGCGTCGAGGAAGACGCGCTGCTCGCCTCGACGGCGCAGACGATCGAGCTGCTCCGGCAGGCTGGCGCCACGGTCACCGTCGTCAGGGGCTCAGTTCGCCGGGGTCTCGCTGCGCTGGCTCGGCGGTGGGGCTTGTCGGCAGACCGGTTGGAGCAGCCATCCGAGCGGTGCCGGACGGTGCCGAGTCGGCCCTTGAGCCCTGCAGATCAGTTCGAGGTTCGCCTGGCTCTGTTCGGCAGGCTCGGCTACCTGCCGGGCTTGCCTATCGAGAACTCGATCGACGGCTCCCGGGGCGCGGACGTCCTCGCTGCCGCCAACTGGAACCGAGGCCGTTATGACGTCGCTGCCCAGCAGTGGTCGACGTGCTTCGGCGACCATCCAGACCGCGACCTGCTCCGTGCCGAGCGTGTCGTCGCCTGCAACTGGGTGTCGGGTCGCTACGTTCGCGCACTCATCGGTCTGCGCCGGCTGATCTCTGCCGTGGAGAGGGAAGGCGCAGCTGTCTCCACCCGAGCCGTGGTGGCCGACACCGGGGTCCGCCTCTGGGAACACATGCGCCAGATGCCCGACATCCGCTGGCTCGCTAGCGGGAGATTCCAAGCACGACTGAGCACAGTCCTGCCGACCCCCGACGAGCTGGATGTCGCTGCGGCACCTCCTGATCTGCTGGATCGAATTACTGTGGCCCGCATGAAGATCCGCCCGACCTCTGTCACCACGACCGAGGTCGCCGAGTTCTTCGCGCGAGCCCAGGCCCGCACTGGCGAGTCCTCGTCGCTCGTCCGCACCCTCAACTACCGCCAGGGGGAGCTTCGTGAGCGCAAGCTGCCAAGAACGGGCGAGGAACGGAGCCGCCAGAGCACCGACCTCCGACGCTTGTGGCAGCTGTGGCGGGACCTGGGGGCCGAGGGCGAGGTGGCAAGGCTTCTCACTGCTCCAGGTGCTGTCGAGGCACTCGGTCTCCACCTGGTGATCCACCACCTGCTTCGCTCCTCGGTGGACTACCCGCTCTACCACCGCGCCCGACTGGTGGTCCTCGTCCTACTTTCCTACGTCGTCCCCATTCGTCGAGTCAGTCGCACGAGGTGGCGTCGAGCCTTCTGACCGTGCGCAGAGCTCGAAGGCCAGGCAATCCCATCATTCGCTCCTTCGCGACTGCCTGATTGCCGGACCCGGTCTACCACGACGGCGAAGCGAGCCGTCACCGCTTTCTCAGGAGTGCTCTCTCCAGACATAGGAGGACACACCGACGAGCCCGGCTACGACGCACGCGCCGACGACGACCAGCTCGAGGATCTCGAGAGGTGTCTTCTTCACTGATTCTCCCGACACTCGTCATTCGACACTGGATGGCGCATCCAGATGGTGACATGGAACAACGACGGCCTACTGGTAGTAGGTCGGCCAGAACCCTGAATAGTTCTGCTCGAAGTTCTCCCGCGAGTCGATTCGCACCGTCACGTCGTTCGGCCCCAGCACTCCGAACTCGTCATGCTGGCGGACCACGTCATGGAACTTCTCCTGCCACGTCTCTCGCCACGTGTCTGCCTCTCCGGACTGCTCAGCAGCAGCGACGGCAGCATCGGTGTGCAGAAACACCGTGGGGCTTGAGATCCCGATCTGAACCAACCACAGCTCATCCCCGAGCCCCAGCTGAGAAGCGAACCGCGCCGCCTCATCCGGCGAGATCTGCGCCACGACCTTGAGACGCTCGAAATCGCGGAAGTTGATGAGCACGACATGCATGAGGGCTGGGTTGCGCGCCGCTCTTCGAATCTCGGCCCACGCGCGGGACGAGGTCGCCGCCACAGATACGCCCTGATCATCAGCGATGGCACGGCAGACCACGTCACGCGAGCCGTCCGTCAGCCCGAGGTTCACAGGCTTTTCTCCGAGACGGTCGACCACGACATGGACTCGGTACTTGGCCGGACCGTTCGGGTGGCGCCACGGAGCCACCTCGATCCACAACACTCGGGCCCCGAGCTCGCGGCTCAACGCCAGCTGCACGTGACTCAGAGGAGGCGGCAGGTCCGCCGTTCCGCGAAGCACCTCTCGCGCTCGCTCCGCAAACAGCTCCAGCTGGCTCCTCAATCCGGCCACCTACTCCACATCGCGACGGACCATGGTGATGTCATGCGTCTGAGGAACAGTCTCCCCAAGGTCCAGCCCTCACGCGCGGAACACGAGAAATCGGTCAGGTGAGCTCGAAGGTGATCCAGATGACGAGTCCTCCGATGACCGTTGCGATGAACCACAACCCGCATTTTTCTGACCTCGTCACCAGCTCGGAATCCTGGCGTGCCTCTTCCGGCCAGATCTGATCCATCAGCAGCGCCGGCCGCCCGCGGGTGATCAGCAGCACGGCCGCCATCACCGCGACATACGGATACCAGCTCTCGATCGTGAGCTCGCCCTCCACGAAGGACCCCGCAGCCACGACCCCGAGTGGTGAGATCGCCCAGACCCAGACCACGCCGATCCGGAAACCGAGACCGCGCGGCACCCAGATCGGGTCACGAGCCGCCAACACCCCACACACGGCGGCGGCCAGGAACTGCGGAATCAGGTCAGCCAACACCGGGACCTCCGGACGCGTCCGGGCACGCAGCACGAAGCTCAGCCTGTCGACGAAGGACTCTCCAGCCATCGCGCACGATGTCTGCACCCGAACCCGAGCGCGTTCTCAATGGCGGCACTGAACTCACCCCGTCAGAGCCACAGTTCCCGATCACCTCTTTCCGTCCACAAACTCGTCGACGACGTACTTCACACGTCGATGTGCCATCAACCGGGACCAGCTACTCGAAGACAAACAGGCTGCGACGAGCGCTGGCCCGACTGCTTGATCACCCAACAGGCAAACCGCTGGCCTCCCGCCGTGGATGGGGGGAGCGAGACCGAGGAAGTTCGCCATCGCCTCGGTGGCGTTTCTGACGCGGATCGCATACGGCGAAATCGAAGGACGTCCCAGTGACCACGTGTACGCGTCGAATCCCGCACCCGCCGCCGATACGAAAAGTTCGTCGTATAGTCCGGCGCCTCCAAATCCATGAATCAATCTCGTACCGACTCGGCCCACCGCCGGCACACCAAGGGTGAAACCATGCCGGATCGATTCCCACGGCACAACGCCAGCGTCGGCTTTCAACGCCCCTCGACCGACAATTCCGTCAGGGAGAAACTGAACCGCCGCCTGGTCTCCGACCAGCTCTAGGTGGCCATGCTCACCAATGCTCCAAGGAGGCGAGATGTCTTCAGCCATGTCTCAGCCGTGGAACGCCGTGAGGCTATTCGACGCGTGCTGCTGGGTGCTGCGCGCACGATGCTCCGAGGCGTCTACCGGAGCAATCATTCTTACCCGCCCTCTTGATGCGTGAACATCCCTCCACATCGGCGAGACCCTGCTGACGGTACCGCTTCGGAAGTACCTGCTGCGGCGCACCGAAGTTACGTTCTCGACCTGAGGGTGACGACTATCGGTTCCCGCTCAGAGCGTGCCGGATAGAGCGCTCGAACATTTCCGCCTCTTCCTGCCACAGCAACAGACCCGGCGACTCCCAATCGCCAGTGCGGGTCCAAACCTTCAGACGCGGAAACCTACCGCCGGCCGTCGCTTGCTGCGGGTTCAGTGACGACCAGCTCGCCACACCCCGCACCGCCACCTTCACGATCTCGTCGGGCCGGCAGGCAAACAGCAAGGACTGCCGCCGCGTCACCATGAACTGCTCAGCATCGATCGATACCGAAATGCGCCCGCTGGTGGTGTACCAAGGCACGACCGAGGTGAGCAGAAGGACGAGAGCAAAGGTGCCGAAGAACACGCCACAGATCGCCAAGTAGGTGGCTCGCAAATCCGTCAGCCCCTCCGTGAGGAGCATGTATGCCAACAGGGTCGTCAGCGTGACGCCCGTCAGTATCGCGACGGTCGCTCGGCGAAGCATCGAGAGATCCGTGGTCAAGTGCATGGTCTTGTCATCACCATCCGAGGTACGTCCTGAGGCCGCCAAACCCGTGGAAGGCTACCCACCATGCGGTGAATCCTCCGCCCGGGTTTCGTAGGAGTACTGCAACCTCTTGTGCTGTCCAGATTCCAG
>JAHEXN010000303.1 GCA_023252095.1 Actinomycetes bacterium
AGGTCGACCTTGACGTGCTGTGTCACCGCCGCGGAGGGCTCGTTGCGGTCGAGGCTCACGACCTCGGCCCCGGCTGCGAGGTGCTTCTCGGCCACGGAGAGGACGATGCCGGAAGCCGATCCCGTCACCAGGAACCGCTTTCCACTGAGTGCAGACATGACGATCTTCCTTCGGGTCAGAGCGAGTAGGGCATGGACTTCACGGCGCGCACGAAGTTGCCCGTGAGGTAGGACGGCTCACCGAGCTGCAGCGTCGGTGCCCGGTGCAGGAGCTGGTCGAAGATCTCGCGCAGCTGCATCTTGGCCACGAAGTTGCCCATGCAGTAGTGCGCGCCACCGCCGCCGAAACCGACGTGCGGGTTCGGGTTGCGGGTGATGTCGAAGACGTCGGGGCGGTCGAAGACCTTCGCGTCACGGTTGCCGGAGGAGTAGATCATCGCGACCCACTCCCCCGCCGTGATCTCGTGACCGCCGAGCACGGTGTCGCGCGTCGCGGTCCGACGGAACGTCATGACGGGACTCGCCCAGCGCACGAACTCCTCGATCGCCGTGACGATGCGCCCGTCGTAGTCGTCCAGGAGCAGCTGCTTCTGGACGGGGAACTGCTGGAGCGCACGCATCGTGAGGCTGATCGAATTGCGGGTCGTGTCGTTGCCGGCGACCGACAGGAGCACGAAGAACGAGGCGATCTCGTCGTCGGTCAGCTTCTTCCCGTCGACCTCGGCCTGCACCAGGTTGGTCATCAGGTCGGCCTTCGGGTGCGCTCGACGCTGCTCGGCCAGGTCCATGCCCAGCATCAGCAGGCTCACGAGCGACTCGTTGAGCACCTCGCCCGGCTCGCGGCCGTCGGCGACCTCCTCGTCGGCCCACGAGACCATGCCGTCGGCGTGGTGCGCGGCCTCCTGGCGCTTGTCCTCGTCGTCGAGGCCCATCATCTCGTAGATCGTCCACATCGGGAGCTTCTTGGAGACCTGCGCGACGAAGTCTCCCTCCTTCTGCGCGACCAGGCCGTCGACGATCTCGGCGGCCTGCCGCTTGATCTGCTCGTGGATCTTGGCGACCTGCTTGGGCGTGAAGGCCGAGCTGACGAGCTTGCGCATCGCACCGTGGCGCGGGGCATCCATGCCCAGGAACGAGCCGGCCGCCTCGTTGACGTCCTCCGGCACCTCCTCGAACTGGAAGCCCTGGCCCGAGCAGAAGATGTCGGGGTTCTTGCTGATCTCGGTGATGAGCTCGTGGCTCGTGGCGACCCAGACCCCGTCGTTCTCGGGCGGGATCAGCGCGCCCTCGAGCGGGGGGTGCCAGCTCAGCGGCCGTTCGGCGCGCAGGATCTTGAAGGTCTCCTCGCGCTCCTCGGCCGTGGTGGCCCAGAAGCCGAGTGGGGAGACGCTCAGCGGGTCGTATGCACGCAGCGGCGTATCGGTGACGGTCATGTCAGACCCCCTGCGGCTCGTAGCGGCGGGTCAGCTCGCGCTTGACGAGCTTGCCCGTGGGAGTGCGTGGCAGGGAGTCCACGAAGTCGACGCTGCGCGGCGCCTTGAAGGTCGCGATCTGCGAGCGGACGAAGTCGATGATCTCCTGCTCGACGTCCGGGCCCGGCTCGACGCCCTCCTTGAGCTGCACGACGGCCTTGACCGACTGGCCCATCTCGGCGTCCGGGACGCCGATCACCGCGACGTCGAAGATCTTGTCGTGCATCGTCAACAGGTTCTCGACCTCCTGCGGGTAGATGTTGACCCCGCCGGAGATGATGACGAACGACTTGCGATCGGTCAGGAAGAGGTAGCCGTCCTCGTCGAGGTAGCCCAGGTCGCCCACCGTCGTCCACGTCTCGTGCTGCGGGTGGATCGCGGCGGCCGTCTTCTCCGGGTCGTTGTGGTACTCGAAGGGCAGCTCGTCGCGCTCGAAGTAGACCGAGCCGATCTCGCCTGCCGGGAGCTCGTTGCCCTCGTCGTCACAGATGTGGGCGATGCCGATCATGGCCTTGCCGACGGTGCCGGGCTTCTGCTGCCACTCCGGCGAGGAGGTCAGTGTGATGCCGTGCTGCTCGGTCGACCCGTAGTACTCGAACACGATCGGGCCCCACCACTCGATCATGGCCCGCTTGACGTCCGGCGGGCAGGGCGCTGCGGCGTGCACCGCGAGGCGCAGGGTCGAGACGTCGTACGACGCGCGCACCGGCTCGGGCAGCTGGAGCATGCGGACGAACATCGTCGGCACGAACTGCGCCACCGTGACGCGATGTTCCTGGATCGCCTGCAGCGCAGCCTCGGCGTCGAACTTCTCGAGCATCACGACCGTTCCGCCCAGGGCCTGCACCGAGCCGGCCCACTTGAGGGGCGCGGCGTGGTAGATCGGCGCCGGCTGGAGGTACACGTCCTCGGGACCGACCTTGAAGGCCATCGACAGAAGACCCGTGATCGGGTCACCGGGCTCGTCGACCTGGATCGGCAGCATCCGCGACTTGACGCCCTTGGGGCGTCCCGTGGTGCCGGAGGAGTACATCATGTCGGAGCCGCGGGGCCGGTCCTCCAACGGATCACCGGCGCCGACCAGCACGTCGACGAAGTCCTCGAAACCCTCGATGGGTCCACCGAACGCGATGAGCGACTCGGGGGAGACCTCGGCCGCGACCTGGACGGCCAGCTCGCGCAGGGCTGCCGAGGCGACGAGCGCCTTCGCCCCGCTGTCGCCGACGATGTAGGCGACCTCGCTCGCCGTCAGGTTGCGGTTGACCGGGGTGATGTAGAGACCCGATCGCAGGCACGCCCAGAGGACGGAGAAGACCTCCGGCGCGTTGTCGGCGAGCACGGCGACGACGTCGCCCTGGCGCAGCCCGCGGGCGTGCAGCGCCGATGCGAGCCGGGAGGACTCGTCCTCGAGCTGACCGTAGGTCACGGTGCGGCCGGAGCCGGCCATGACGACGGCGGGACGGTGGGGATCGGACTGGGCGTGGACGGCGGGGTACATGCAGGTCTCCTTCGCGAGGGGGGCGGTCTGGTCGTCAGACGAGGAGGTCGTCGCGGCCGTCGGCCTTGAGCGTCTCGATGTAGCTCGGGTAGAGCTTCTTGCCCAGCGGGGCGAGCTTCAGGAGGGAGGCGACGTTGCCCTGCACCTTGATCTTGCTCTTGGCCATGGCCAGCGGGAGGTTGACCTTGCCCTGCCAGTAGGCGTTGCCCGTGTCGGCCGTCATGGCCATCTCGGCGGTGGACTCGCTGGCGGCGTCACCCTCACGCACCTCGCCGGAGGTGGTGTCGATGATGACGATCGCCTCGGGGTCGGTGTAGACGGTCTTGAGCACGATGCCGGTCGACTTGAGCTTCGGGCCGATCTCGGGGTCGGCGAACGCTCGCTCGAACACTCCGCCGAGGTACGTCCGCACTTCCGCTGCGTCCTTGAATGCCATGACCGGGTCCTTTCGTTTTTACTATCGATTCAAAACAGGTGGGGCGGCGCGACTCCGGTCCCGTCCCCCGACCGGACCGGAGTGACGCCGGTCACGTCACCATAAACGTAGTTATGCTCGGGTCGCAAGTCCCACGGACTCGAAGGAGACGGGGGGTGGGG
>JAHEXN010000057.1 GCA_023252095.1 Actinomycetes bacterium
ATACGTCGTCAGTTGTGGTCGTAGAGGCCACCGCCGGCGATGCGCTGCTTGTCCTCGTCGGACACCACCACATTCGCCGGAGTGAGCAGGAAGACCCCCGCGGTGACGCGGGTGATCGCTCCGTGGACCGAGAACACCAGGCCAGCGCCGAAGTCGACCATGCGCTTGGCGTCGGAGTCGTCGAGCTCGGTGAGGTTCATGATGACCGGAACACCGCTGCGGAAGTTCTCGCCCACGACGCGCGCGTCGTTGAACGTGCGCGGGGTGACGGTCTCGATGCGCGTCAGCTCGGCGTCGGCCGACGCGACCTCACGGCGGCGACGGTCGTCGATGTGCGCGACAGCGGCCGGGCGGATGACCGCAGGCGTGCGTGCGGCACGCGGTTCACGCGCGGGGGTGGCCGGTTCGGTGGCGCGGGCCTCCCGCGCGGGAGTCGGCTCGTCGTCGTACACGTCGTCGTAGTCGGCCTGCTCGACGAGGCCGAGGTACTCGCCCATCTTTCGCATTGCGCCAGCCATGACTGCCCCTCGTGTGTCTGGTGCGGACGGACCGGCACCGTGGTTCGTGGTCGTGAGCTGAGAATTGACTCAAATCACATCAGTGACATTACCCGAGCGACGGGCGTTCACCGAGGATCGCACGCCCGACACGCAGGTGTGTCGCGCCGGCCGCCACCGCGGCCTCGAGGTCGCCGGACATGCCGGCCGAGATCGACGTGGCGCCGGGGTGGTCGGCGCGCAGCTGCTGGGCGAGTGATGCGAGCCGCTCGAACACCGGTGCCGGGTCGACGCCCAGCGGCGCCACCGTCATGACACCGCCGAGACGGAGCCGCTGGGTGCCGGCCACGGCGTCCGCGAGCGCGGCGAGGTCGGTGGGGGCGGCGCCGGACCGTCCGTCGGACGGGCGGTCGAAGTCCGGGCCGAGGTCGACCTGCAGCAGCACCTCGAGGTCGCGGTCGGCCGCGACGGCCCCACGCTCGAGCGACGCCACGAGCTTGGCCCGGTCGACCGAGTGCACGACGTCGGCGTAGCGCGCGACGGCACCGGCCTTGTTGGTCTGCAGGCCGCCCATGAAGTGCCAGCGGAGCGGGGCCGCGACGTCCGCGGCCTTCTCTCCCGCCTCAGGATGACGGTTCTCACCGACATCGGTGACCCCGAGCTCGGCCAGGAGCGAAACGTCGGAGGCCGGGTACGTCTTGGTGACGACCACGAGCGTGACGTCGGAACGGACACGGTCTGCCGCGGCGCACGCCGCACCGATCCGCTCCTCGACCGCCGCGAGGTTCTGCCGCAGCTCCTCCAGCCGCTCGCTTCTGCCTGCCGGCGTCATCGCACGACCACCACGACCCCGTGGCGTCCGGCGGCCTCGCCGTCGCGTCGGTAGGAGTGGAGGCGCGGGTCCTCGATCGTGCAGCCGCCCACGTCGACGACCTCGACGCCCTCGGCGACGAGCTGGGCCACGACGCCCGCGCCGATGTCGAGGGCCGGCGTGTCCCAGCTGGTGCGGGACCTGGTGCCCGGCACGGCAGCGTCGACCTCGGCCGCCATGGCCTCGGGAACCTCGTAGCAGCGCCCGCACGCGCGGGGCCCGACCCAGGCGCGAAGGCGGACGGCGCCGGCCTCGCGCAGAGCACTCACCGCCGCCGGGACGACACCGGCGACGAGGCCGACTCGGCCCGCGTGGACGACCGCACCACGGGGAGCATCGAGGTCGGCGATGCCGATCGGGACGCAGTCGGCAGCGCGGGCCACGGCTGCGCCGGGACGGTCGAGCAGCACCGCATCGGCGTCGACGAGGGTGTCGTCGAGGCCTGCTCCCCTGAGGGGCTGGGTGGACTCGAGCGTGACGACGTCGCGACCGTGCACCTGGTGCACCGCGCCGACGACGCCTACCCCCAGCTCGCGGGCGAGCTCGGGGTAGGCGTGCGGGTCACGCAGGTCGCGATCGGAGCCCGTGAACGCGATCTCGACGCCGTGATCGAGGCGTGCGTGGAACAGGAACACTCAGCGCAGGAAGTCGGGGATGTCGAGGTCGTCGTCGTACTGGACCTCGACCGGCTCCAGCGGACCGTCGAGGTGCGGGTCGGGCTTGAGGTACTCCGACGCCTTGGTGGGTGCCTTCTCCTCGGTCGCCGCAGCCGGGGCGGCAGCGTTCTCGCGCAGGAGTGCGGGCTGGGACGCGTCGCGGACCTTGGGCTCACCGCCGTCGAAACCGGCGGCGATGACCGTGACCCGGACCTCGTCGCCCAGCGCGTCGTCGATCACGGCGCCGAAGATGATGTTGGCCTCCGGATCGACCGCGTCGGCGACCAGGCCGGCGGCCTCGTTGATCTCGAACAGGCCGAGGTCGGACCCGCCCGCGATCGACAGCAGCACGCCGCGGGCGCCCTCGATCGACGCCTCCAGCAGCGGGCTGGAGACGGCCATCTCGGCCGCGACGGCGGCACGCGACTCGCCCCGCGCCGAGCCGATGCCCATCAGGGCCGAGCCGGCGTCGGACATGACCGACTTGACGTCGGCGAAGTCGAGGTTGATCAGACCCGGCGTCGTGATGAGGTCGGTGATGCCGGAGACACCCTGGTGCAGCACCTGGTCGGCCTGCCGGAAGGAGTCGAGGAGGCTGACGTTCGGGTCGCTGATCGACAGGAGCCGGTCGTTCGGGATGACGATGAGGGTGTCGACCTCCTCGCGCAGCGCCTGGATGCCGGCGTCGGCCTGGCCCGAACGGTTACGACCTTCGAACTTGAACGGGCGCGTCACGACGCCGATCGTGAGGGCACCGAGCGAGCGGGCGATGCGCGCGACGACCGGCGCTCCGCCGGTGCCCGTGCCGCCGCCCTCGCCCGCGGTGACGAAGACCATGTCGGCGCCCTTGATGGCCGCCTCGATCTCCTCGGCGTGGTCCTCGGCGGCGCGCTTGCCGATCTCGGGGTTGGCGCCGGCGCCGAGACCGCGGGTGGAGTCGCGACCGACGTCGAGCTTGACGTCGGCGTCGCTCATGAGCAGGGCCTGGGCATCGGTGTTGATCGCGATGAACTCGACACCCTTGAGCCCCACCTCGATCATGCGGTTGACGGCGTTGACGCCACCGCCGCCGATGCCGACGACCTTGATCACGGCGAGATAGTTCTGGACCGCCATGGGGTTCCTTCCGGGCGAGGTCCACCGCGAGGGTGGGTGTGCGTCTGGGGTTCGAGTCGGAGCGAGCTGAGGTGAAAAACCCTGACCCTCTAGTAGAGGGTTGTAGTTATGTCAACCTCGTTCGTGTCCGACGGTACGTGCCCCCGCGTGACCGGATCAGTGCGACACGCCGACGGCCGGGGCGCCGATTGGATCACTCCCGTGTCGTGGGCTGCTCCGGCGCACTGACGTCGTACTCCGACGCCTCGACGGAGCCGAGCAGGGCCGAGATGACCTCGATCTTGCGCTTGCTGTCCTCCGCGCTCCGTGAGCGAGTCCTGGGTCTCGGCCTCTCCGTACTCGATCGCCCCGAGCAGGTCGGGCGCCGAGGATCGCAACGTGGCCACGACCGCACCCAGTCCCTCGAACGACTGCTGACGATCGCGCGGATCGTTGGTGTCGACCCGGATCTCGGTGAGCTGCGGAGGTTCGGGGAAGCTGCGGAAGTCGGACCCAAACCGGTCGACGCCCCGGATCTCGCCGTCGATCTCGATCCACGCGACCGCGGTTCGCTCGGTGACCCGGAGCTGCACGGTTCCGGGCCAGGACCGCGAGGCCTCCACCGACTCCACCAGCGGGAGGGTGCGCACCCGCTCCTCGATCGCGTCGAGGTCGATGCGGGCGAGGGGACGGCCGAGGGGAACGTCGGCCGCAGCCTTGACCTCCGCCGTGGTGAGCTGGTCGGTGCCCGTGACCTTGACGTCATCGGCGGCAAGCAAGGACGAGAACGTCACGACCCAGGCCCCGCCGAGCACGACGGCCAGCACGACGACCGCGATCAGGACGCGCACGGCGGTGTGCATCCGGGCAGCACGTCGCCGACGGCCGAAGAGCCGCCGGGTGTCGCCGGGTCCGCGCGTGGCCATCGACCCGCTCAGCCGTCGAGCGGCGTCGCCGCGAGGCGCGCGAGCAGCCGAGGCCCGACCGTCGTGATGTCGCCCGCACCGAGAGTCAGGAGGAGGTCACCGGGCCGGACCAGACCGGCCAGGACGGCGTCGAGGTGCTCGACCGGGCCACCCTCGCTCGCCGGGGTGCCGTCGACGGACGAGACGACCAGCGCCGACGTGACGGCGGGATCAGGATCCTCGCGCGCGAGGTACAGGTCGGCCACGACGACGCGGTCGGCGCTCGAGAGCGCACGCCCCATCGCCCGTCCGAACAGGCGGGTGCGGCTCACGAGGTGGGGCTGGAACGCGACGACCAGACGATCCCCGCCCGCCACCGCCCGGGCCGCGGCCAGGTCGGCCGTGATCTCCGTGGGGTGGTGCGCGTACGAGTCGTAGACGCGGACGCCGCCGGCGTCGCCGAGGTGCTGCATGCGGCGCGCTGCGCCGGTGTAGGTCGCGAGTCCGGCGGCTGCGGCGCGCACGTCGGCACCGAGCCGGTGAGCCGTGGCCAGCGCCAGCAGCGCGTCGTGCGCGTAGTGAGCACCCACGACGCTCAGCGCGACCGGGACACGCACCCCGTCAGGGCCCGACGCCGTGAACCGTGTGCCGCTGGCGTCGATCTCGAGGTCGGAGCCCGCCCAGGTGCCGCCAGGCGTGTCGAAGCCGCACGTGATGACGTCGAGCCCGCGCTCGCGACCCGGCGTCACCAGCTGGGACGCACCGGGGTCATCGGCATCGAGCACGAGGAACTCGCCGATCGTCGCGACGAAGTCGTCGAAGGCCCCCGCGTAGGCCTCGGGCGTGCCCCAGACGTCGAGGTGGTCGGCGTCGACGTTCGTGACGACGGCACCCGCAGGGTGGTAGACGAGGAACGCGCCGTCGGACTCGTCGGCCTCGACCACGAGGTCGTCGCCCGTGCCGAGACGCGCGTTCGTGCCCAGGCGAGCGACCTCGGCACCGATCGCAAAGGACGGATCGACACCGGCCTCCAGGAGGGCGCAGGTCAGCATGGCGGTCGTGGTGGTCTTGCCGTGCGTGCCGGCCACGGCAGTCGTGCGACGACCGGCCATGAGCGAGGCCAGCCCCGCCGAGCGCGGCCACAGCCGGACCCCGGCGGCTTGCGCCGCGACGACCTCGGGGTTGTCCTCGCGGACCGCGGTGGAGACCACGACGGTGTCCGCACCCGCCACGTTCTCGGCGCGATGACCGAGGTGGACCGTGATGCCCTCGTCGACCAGCGCCCGGGTGACGGCCGACATCGCCTGGTCGCTGCCGCTGACCTCGATGCCCTGCTGGGCGAGGAGCCGGGCGATGGCGGACAGGCCAGCCCCACCGACGCCCACGAGGTGGACGTGGTGCAACGACGACGCCGGCGCGATGACGTCCGGCACGGGGACCCGCATCAGGCTCCGTCCACCGCGGCCGCGCCAGACGTGCCGCCTCCGGCAGCGGCGAGGACCATGTCCGCGAGTCGCCGGTCGGCGTCGCGGGGAAGCTCGTGCGCGGCGGCCTGGCTCATCTGGGCCAGGCGTGTGGTGTCGCGCAGCAGCGGCACCACGACCTGCTCGACCCAGCGGGATGTGAAGGCGTCGTCGTCGATCAGCAGCGCGCCCCCGGACTGCACGACGGGGTGGGCGTTGACGGCCTGTTCGCCGTTGCCGATCGGCAGGGGCACGAAGGCGGCCGGGAGCCCCGTGACCGCGACCTCCGTGACCGTGTTCGCGCCGGCGCGGCAGACGATGAAGTCGGCGGCGGCGTAGGCCAGGTCCATGCGGTCGACGAATCCCTCGACGACGTACGGCGGATCGCCCTGGCGCCGGTCCGGGGTGGCCTCGTCGACGCGGCCGGCCACGTGCAGGACCTGCACGCCCGCATCGGCAAGCTCGCGGGCCGCTCCCGAGACGGCGTGGTTGATGCGGCGGGCACCCTGCGACCCGCCGGTCACGAGCAGCGTGGGGCGGTCGGCGTCGAGCCCGAAGAACGCACGGGCCTCGGCGCGGAGGGCGTCACGGTCGAGCCCCGAGATGAGGCGGCGGATCGGCAGGCCGATGAGCTGGGCATGCGGGAGGTGGGTGCCCGGGAAGCTCGTGGCGACGTGGGTCGTGAAGCGTGCGCCGAGCTTGTTGGCGATGCCCGGGCGGGCGTTGCCCTCGTGCACGACGATCGGCACCCGCTTGCGGGCTGCCAGGTACGCCGGCACGGAGACGTAGCCACCGAAGCCGCAGACGACGTCGGGCTGCACCCGTTCGATGATCTCGCGGGCGGCCGCGACCGAGCGCTTGAGGCGCACGGGCACCTTGGCGAGATCGGCACCCGGCTTGCGCGGCAGCGGCACGGGCGGGACGAGCTCGAGCGGGTAGCCCGCCTGCGGGATCAGCGTGACCTCGAGCCCGCGCGGCGTGCCGAGGCACGTGACCTCGGCGCCAGCCTCGCGCAGGACCTCGGCCGTCGCGAGCAACGGAGAGGTGTGCCCCGCGGTACCACCTCCCGCGAGCAGGACCCTCACGGTCATCGGACCGCCACCTGCTTGCGGCGGGTGGACTGACGCGTCGAGAGGGCACGCTCCGCCCCCGGTTCGGTCAGCGCGCATCGGGCGAGCAGGCCGAGAGCCGTCATCGTGACGAGCAGGCTCGAGCCGCCGTACGACATGAGCGGCAACGTGATGCCGATGACGGGAAGCAGGCCCAGCACCATGCCGATGTTGATCGCGGCCTGGACGCTGATCCACACCGTGATGCCGATCGCGAGGTAGTGCGCGAACGGGTCGCGCGTGCGCAGGGCGATGCGGACCCCCGCGACCGTGAGCACGACGAACAGGATCAGCACGATCAAGGTGCCGAACAGGCCCAGCTCCTCGCCCACGACCGACAGGATGAAGTCGGTGTGCGCGTTGGGCAGGGCGCCCCACTTCTGGCGGCTGCCGCCCAGGCCGACACCCCAGAAGCCGCCCGTGGCCAGCGCCATCATGGAGTGGATCGCCTGGTAGCCCGTGCGGTCGGGGTCGGACATGGGGTCGATGAAGTTGAAGAGCCGGTCGACGCGGTGCGGCGCAGTGGCGACGAGCAGCACGAGCGCCACGCCGAGGAGCGCGGCGCCCGCGGCGACGAGCTTGCGGGGCAGGCCCACGGCCCAGAGCAGGCCGAAGATGACCGCGAACAGGACCAGCGCCGTGCCGAGGTCCTTCTGCAGCACGACGAGGCCCGCGACGGCGCCCGCGAACGGCACGACCGGCATCAGCATCGCGTGCGTGGAACGCCGGCCGTGCAGGGCCTTCTGCCGGTTCGCGTACAGGGCCGCGATCCAGATGATGATCGCGAGCTTGGCGAACTCCGAGGGCTGGAGGCGAAACCCGCCCGCGAGCGGCAGCCAGTTGCGGTTGCCGCCGACCTCGACACCGACGCCGGGGACGAGGGTCAGCAGCATCAGCAGCACCACGACGGCCAGCAGCGGCGTCGCGAACCGCTTCAGGAACGACAGTGGCAGCTTCAGGGCCGCGTACGCCCCGGCAAGGCCGAGCACCGCGAACAGCGCCTGCTTCATGACGATCGCGTACGAGTTGCCGCCGGACCGGAACGCGAGCACCGAGCTCGCGCTCAGGACCATCACCAGACCGAGACCGACGAGCAGCGCGGAGGCGCCGAGCACGAGCTGGTAGGACGCCAGGGGGCGCTCGAGCACGCGGCGCAGCGCCTCGGCGGGGCGGTGATCGGGGGTGCTCATGCGGTGCTCACGGGGTGGTGCTCCTGGGGGAAGGGGTGTCAGGAGTGGTCGGGCTCGTCAGGTGCGGGTATGGCGCCGCACGGCTGCGGCGAACGCCTCACCGCGGTGGGCATAGCTGCGGAACTGGTCCATGGAGGCGCACGCCGGGGCGAGCAGCACCGTGTCGCCCTCCTGGGCGAGCGAGGCTGCGGCCACGACGACCGCTTCCATGGGCTCAGTGTCTCCGGTGTCGGCCTCGATCACCGGGACCTCGGGCGCGTGTCGCCGCAGAGCGTCGGCGATGAGCCCCCGGTCGCGGCCGACCAGCACGACCCCGCGCAGACGGTCGCGGACGTCGAGCACGAGGTCGTCGAACGTGGCGCCCTTGGCCAGTCCCCCGGCGATCCACACGACGCTGTCGGTCGAGTGCAGCGCCGCGCGGGCAGCCGAGACGTTGGTGGCCTTGGAGTCGTCGATCCACCGGACTCCCCCGGTCTCGGTCACCAGCGCCATGCGGTGCGCGTCGAGCCGGAAGCCGCGCAGCCCATCACGGACTGCACGCGGCGAGACACCGTGGGCACGAGCCAGAGCGGCGGCGGCCAGGGCGTCGGCCACGACGTGCGGCGCGGCCGGAACGCCGTCGCGCTCGAGGTCGGCCAGCGTGCCGAGCTCGGCAGCGCTGGTCTGACGGTCCTCGACGAACGCGCGGTCGGCGATGACGTCCTCGACGAGGCCGACCATGCTGGGCCCCGGCATGCCCAGGGTGAACCCGATCGCCCGGCACCCCTCGACGACGTCGGCGTCCATCACGAGCTGCTCGGTCGTGGGGTCCTGCACGTTGTAGACGCACGCGACACGGGCGTGCTCGTACACGCGCCCCTTCGCCGCGGCATACGCCGCTTCGTCACCGTGCCAGTCGAGGTGGTCGGGCTCGACGTTGAGAACGACCGACGCCTCGCACGACAGGGACTCGCTCCAGTGCAGCTGGTAGCTCGACAGCTCGACCGCGAGGACGTCGTACGGCTCGGGGTCCATGACCGCCTCGAGGACGGGCCGCCCGACGTTCCCGACGGCGTCGCTGCGAAGCCCCTCGGCCTGCAAGATCGCGTTCAGCATCTGCACCGTCGTGGTCTTGCCGTTGGTGCCCGTGACGGCGAGCCACGGTGCCGCGTCGGCGCCGCGGAGACGCCATGCCAGCTCGACCTCACCCCAGACCGGGATGCCCCGCTCGGCGGCCTCGAGGAACAACGGGGTCGAGGGCGGCCACCCTGGGGACGTGACCACGAGGTCGACGTCGTCCAGCGACACGCCCGCCTCGGGGCCCATCCGGACGTCGACGCCGAGGATCTCCAGGAGTGTGGCCTTCTCCCGCTGCGCGCCTTCGGGGATGGCGTGGTCGAGCACGACCACGTCAGCGCCCTGGTGCTGCAGCGTGTCGGCTGCGGCGTAGCCGCTGGCCCCCAGGCCGGCGACGACCGCCCGTACCCCGGTCCAGCGGTCCTCCCGGCCCAGGGCCCGAGGATCCGCACGGTCCCGCTCGCTCACAGCGACGGCCCCGTGTCAGAACAACGGCGAAGATACGGGACCGTCGCTGCTCCACAGTCCCTTCGGTTCGCTCGCTGGCGCTCGCTCACAGCCCGGTGACCCATTCCCAGTAGAAGATGCCGAGGCCCGTCGCGACGCACAGTCCGCTGATGAGCCAGAACCGCACGACGATCGTGATCTCGGCCCACCCGAGCAGCTCGAAGTGGTGTTGCAAGGGGGCCATGCGGAAGATGCGTTTGCCGCCGGACAGCTTGAAGTAGCCGACCTGCAGGATGACCGAGGCCGTGATGATGACGAACAGGCCGCCGAGGACCACGAGCAGGAGCTCCGTGCGGGTCATGAGCGCGAAGCCGGCCATCGCCCCGCCGAGCGACAGCGAGCCGGTGTCGCCCATGAAGATCTTGGCCGGCGAGGTGTTCCACCACAGGAACCCGAAGCACGCGCCCGTGAGCGCCGAGGCCACGATCGCGAGGTCGAGCGGGTCGCGGACGTCGTAGCACTTCGAGCCCGGCGCGATCGCGCAGCTCTGGTTGAACTGCCAGATGTTGATCAGCACGAAGGCGCCGAACACCATGACGGAGGCGCCCGTGGCCAGGCCGTCGAGGCCGTCGGTCAGGTTGACGCCGTTGCTGGTGCCCGCGATCAGGATCAGGACCCAGATGACCAGCAGCACAGTGGGCAGCTCCCAGCCGGGCAGGTCACGCGTGAAGCTGATCGCGTGCGTGATGGGGGTGTCGCCGTTCTCGTCCTCGAACCGGATCGCGAGGAGTGCGAAGACCAGGCCCACGGAGATCTGCCCGACCATCTTGGCCTTGCTGCGCAGTCCGAGGCTGCGCTGGCGCGAGATCTTGATGTAGTCGTCGAGGAAGCCGATGGCTCCGAGCCCGACGAACAGGAACAGCAGGAGCAGCGCCGAGGCGCTCGGCGCCACGCCGACCTGCAGCCGCCCGGCGCCGTAGCCGATCACGACCGCGACGAGGATGACCAGACCGCCCATCGTGGGCGTGCCGCGCTTGACGTGGTGGGAGGTCGGACCGTCATCGCGGATGAGCTGCCCGTAGCCCTTGGAGACCAGCACCTTGATGGCGAGGCGCGTCCCGAGCAGCGTGCTCATCAGCGCCACGGCACCGGCGATCAGGATGGCCAACATCGGGGGTGGTGTTCCTCTCGATCGGGCGAACGGACGGGCTCCACGGGGCGACCCGTGTGATCGGCCCTCTACGGGGAGGGCGGTCCCCCGGCAGTATGCCGGTTCGGGCCGAGCAGTGCGTCGACGACCCGCTCCAGCCGACCGCCTCTCGATGCTTTCACGAGCACGACGTCATTCGGGCGCAGGCTCGCCCGGAGGTGCTCGACGGCCTCGGCGACGTCGGCCACCGTGACGCCGATGTCGCCCGCGCCAGCGGCGATCGGAGCCGCCTCCTCGCCCACGGCGACGACCGAGCGGAGCCCTGACTCGCGCGCCAGTTGCCCCACGCGTCGGTGCATCTCGGCCGACTCGGGGCCGAGCTCGAGCATCGCCCCGAGGACTGCGACGCCGCGGCCCCCCGCGGCCTGGGCGAGCCAGTCGACGGCCGCAGTCATGGACTCGGGATTGGCGTTGTAGGCGTCGTCGACCACGACGACGCCGTCGTCCGTGACGTGGCGGGCCATGCGGTGCGGCGACCTCGGCGTGGCCGTGGCGAGCCGCGACGCGGCCTCGACGAACGGCGCGCCGGCGGCAACCGCCATCGCGACGGCCGCTGCGGCATTGGCGCCGTGGTGCAGCCCGAGCTGCGGGAGCACGACGTCGACGGACTCCCCCGCGTGGGCGAGCCTCAGGGCGGGAAAGCCCGTGTCGTCGAGCGCGAGCGAGGCCAGACGGACGTCGGCCTCGGCGGCCTGACCGAAGCCGAGCACCGCCGCTTCGGTGCGACTGGCCATCGCGCGCACCCGGTCGTCGTCGAGGTTGAGCACCGCCGTGCCGTGGGGTCGGAGTGCCTCGACGATCTCGCCCTTGGCCTGTGCGGTGAGGTCGAGTCCGCCGAACTCCCCCACGTGGGCCGTGCCGACGTTCAGCACCCCGGCGACGTCCGGAGGCGCGATTCGGCACAGCGTGGCGATGTGCCCCAGACCCCGGGCGCCCATCTCGACGACGAGGAAACGTGTCGTGCGATCGGCCCGCAGCACCGTGAGCGGGACGCCCCACTCGTTGTTGAACGACCCCTCGGGCGCGACGGTGGCCCCGGACGGCTCGAGCACGTGGGCGAGCAGGTCCTTCGTGCTGGTCTTGCCCGCAGATCCCGTGAGCGCGATCGTCGTGAGCCCGACGGCGGCCAGGACGTCGTGGACGTGTCGGGCCAGCCGTCCCAGCGCGACCGTGACGTCGTCGACGACCACGAGCGGCACCGCGACGTCGGGAAGCTCGCGGGTCACGAGCGCGACGGCAGCACCCCGTTCGGCGGCACCCCCGACGTGGTCGTGTCCGTCGGCGTGCTCGCCCTGCAGCGCGGCGAACAGCCCGCCCCGGGTGACCTGTCGCGAGTCGATCGCGGCCGGGGCGGTCACGTGCGTCCCCGGGTCTCCGACGACCCTGCCTTCGACGATCGCGGCGAGCTGTCCGACCGAGAGCTCGATCACGGCGACTCCACCCGACCCTCGAGGACGCTGCGCACGACGTCGCGGTCGTCGAACGGGTGGACCACGCCGTCGATCTCCTGACCCGACTCGTGCCCCTTGCCCGCGACGACGACGGTGTCGCCGCGTCGAGCCATCGACACAGCGTGGGCGATGGCCTCGCCACGGTCGCCGATCTCGATCGTCTCGGCCGGCTGGCCCACGGTGCCGTCCAGGACCGCCCGGCGGATGCGCGCGGGGTCCTCCGACCGCGGGTTGTCGTCGGTCACGACGACGACGTCAGCCAGCTCGGCCGCGAGGGCGCCCATGACCGGCCGCTTGCCCGCGTCGCGGTCGCCGCCGGCGCCGATCACGACGATCAGCCGCCCTGCGGTCACCGGGCGCAGTGCGCGCAGCACGGCCGTGACGGCGTCGGGCTTGTGCGCGTAGTCGACGACAACCGTGAAGTCCTGCCCCGCCTCGACGTGCTCCATCCGTCCGGGTACCCCGGGCAACGCCGCGAGGCCTGCGGCGAGCTCGGCGAGGTCCCGGCCCTCCCCCGCAAGGGCGACCAGCACCGCCACGGCATTGGAGACGTTGAAGGCGCCCGGCAACGGGACCGTGACGTCGATGGCCGAGCCGTCGGGCCCGACGAGCTGCAGCTCCGAGCCGAGTCGGTGCGACCGCACGTTGACGGCGCGCCAGTCGGCGGCCGAGCCCTCGGTGGAGAACGTCGTGACGGGCACGTCCGACCGGTCGACCAGGCGCCGACCGAACGCGTCGTCGACGTTGACGACCCCGCGCCGCGCATGGGCGGGTGTGAACAGCTGCGCCTTCGCGTCGAAGTAGTCGTCGAGGTCGCGGTGGAAGTCCAGGTGGTCGCGCCCCAGGTTGAGGAACACGCCGACGTCGAAGGCGAATCCGTCGACCCGACGCTTCACGAGGGCATGGCTGGACACCTCCATCGCGCAGGTGCGGACGCCTTCCTCCCGCATCACGGCGAACAGGGCCTGCAGCTGCGGCGCCTCGGGCGTCGTGAGCGCCGAGGCGACGGGTCGCCCGAGGATGCGGGTGCCGATCGTGCCGACGACCGCGGCGGGCTGACCCGCGGCAGCCTCACCGAGGTAGGTCGTCGTGGTCTTGCCCTGGGTACCGGTCACGCCGAGCGTCGTGAAGGACCGGGTCGGGTGGTCGTACAGCTCGGCACTGAGCCGGCCCAGGTCGGCACGGGGGTCGTCGAGCACCACGACAGGGACGCCTGCCGTGCCCGAGTCCTCGGCCAGCGTCGCGGCGCCCTCGGCGTCGGTGATGACGGCCACGGCCCCTGCGGCGACAGCGTCCGCCGCGAATCGGGCGCCGTGGGCCCGCGCGCCGGGCAGGGCGGCGAAGGCGTCGCCCGGTACGACCTGGCCGCTCCCGAGCGCGAGGCCCGTGACGTCGACGTCCGAGCCGGGGGCGGGACCCAGACCTGACGCACCGGCCGCCGCGACCAGGTCGGTCAGGCGCCGTCGGGGCGTCGTCGCGGGACGGTCACGCATCAGATCGGGCACCGCTCGAGACTACCGGCCGGACCCGGGCACGCTCGGGCCGCGCCACTTCTCCGTATTGTCGAATTTCGTCCGATTCCCTATTCTCCGGTTTATGGCTAAGCGCACGATTGCGAAATACTTCTCCGACCTCAGTGGAAATGAAATCGACACCCCGTCCCCCACGGTGCATTTCGCCTTTGACGGCACGAGCTACGAGATCGATCTGACCGAGGCCGAGGCCGGCGAGCTCCGTGAGGCCCTGGCCCCGTACGTCGCCGTCGCCCGCCGCGCTGCCGGAACCCGGGCCGCTCGCAAGGCCGCGTCGTCCTCGGACGGACCGTCGCCCAAGGACGTGCGCGCCTGGGCCGTCGCGCAGGGGCTCGACGTCCCCGCCCGCGGTCGCATCCCCGCCTCCCTCACCGAGGCCTACGAAGCCCAGCACC
>JAHEXN010000058.1 GCA_023252095.1 Actinomycetes bacterium
TCGGACGGGCAGGTCCGCGGTGTTGCCATAGGTGTCCCACCGGATCGAGTGTGGCCGGTCGCGCTCCCAGTCGGTGTAGAGCTCCGGGAACCTGAGCGCGATGTGCGCGCGCGTGCTCTCCGCCGCCTCGCCGTCGGTGTTCGCGTAGGCGCCCTGGTCGGGGGCGAAGGTCTCCGGCACGATGGAGACGAAGGCGTGGTCGAGGTAAGCGTCGTTGCTCGGCCCCGTCTGGAGGTTCGCCTCGAAGCGGTAGCGGAGGCTCCGGGTCCCCAGGGGCAGGATGCGCCGCCCCCCGGCCAGCTCCCACCGGTTCGTGGTGTTCTGCGCCAGCGCGAGGGGCACCGTGGTCCCGATCTGGGTGCCGGTGCCGTCGAGGAAGGTGAGCGTGATCTGGCCGCGGTCGCGCACCGACTCCGCCAGCGAGCGCATGCGGCCGCCGAAGACGACCGCGAGGTCCTGGGAATCGAGCTGGTCCGTGGTGAAGCGGCCGGGGGCCACGAGGTCGATCGTCTGCTCCGCGAAGCCGAGGGCGTTGGGCCCGCCGGTGAAATAGCTGGCGCCGACGAAGGGTGCCGGGTTGGTGGACTTCGTCGTGGCGCCGACGTTCGTGCTCCACCCCGTAACGCCGCTCTCGAAGTCCGGGTTCGCGAGCAGGTTCGACACGAAGCCGGGTAGGCCGGGCCCCGGCAGCCCCTGGTCCGTGAGCGGGTCGCCCGCGTCGATCGTCAGGCTCGAGGACCGCTGGCCCGCCACCAGGTCGAAGACGCGGTAATCGTCCCGCACCACGGCGACGAAGCGCGGCTCGGCGCGGAGCGGATCGACCACCGTCCGCCCGCCCGAGTGGAGGTCGATGAACGCGACGTCGGCCTGGAGGTCCAGGACGTCGGTGAAGTCCTTCGTCCAGAACGCGATCCGCCCGGCGCCGCTCGCGTAGAGGTCGTTGTAGTCGCTGAAGAAGCCCGCCTGGCTGTCGTTGGCGACGAAGAGGTCGTAGCCCGTCTCGGCCCAGAGGATGTTGCCTCGCACCTCCACGCTGGTGGACGCGTTCTGCACGCGGATGTTGTCGCCCACCGGGGCGTAGAACGTGTTGCTGACGATCCGGACGTCGGTGCGACCGTCGACGAGGACAGCCTGTTGCAGGTTGCGGTAGACGAGGTTGTGGGTGATGAGCTGGCCGTTCTGCGCGACGATGCCGACGGTGTTACGCGCGATCCGGTTGAACTGGATCGAGCCGGCGAAGCTCACGCCGTTCGTGTTCGTCTCGATCAGGTTGGCGTGATCCAGGTCGTTGCCGCCGAGCACGCCGGAGCCGGTCACGCCGGTCGTGTTTCCGAACACGTGCTGGTTCTGCATCTGCCCGGCGAGCGCCACGCCCGTCGCGTTGCCGGAGATCTCGTTCGGGAGGGTCGTGCCGACGAAGCCGAGACCGGCGCTGGTGCCCGCGACGGTGGCGCTCACGCCCGTCGTGTTGCCGTGGATGCGGTTGGCGCCGAGCGCCGCCGCCGCGCCGTACGCGACGCCCACGCTCGCCCCGCGGATGTCGTTGCCCTCGACGAGCCCGGTGAACGGCGCCGACACCGCGACGCCCGTCCCGAACGCGGCGATGGCGTTGCTCCCGATGTGGCCGCCGGCGCCGGCGAGGAGCGCGATCCCCGTGCTGGTCCCCTCGATCCGGTTATCCCGCACCTCGATGCCGGTGGCGCCGCCGCCGGAGACGGCGATCCCGCGCGTGCCGCCGGTGACGACGTTGTGCTCCACCACGGCGCCGGTGGTCCCGCCCGTTAGGGTGACGCCGGTGGGGGACGCGGCGATGATGTTGTGGACGACCTGGACCGCGGAGCCTCCATCCACGGTGACGCCCGACCCGCCGATGGTGTTGCCGGTCAGCGTGACGCGGGCGCTGCCGGTCACGGTGATCCCGCCGGCCAGCTCGACGTTCTGGAAGACGACGTCGCTGGCCCCGCTGACCGTGACGAGGCCCTGGACGATGGTGGCGACACCCGGCGCGCCGAGCACGAGGATCCCGCCGTCGGCCGCCGCCAGCGTCACCGCGTCCCCGTAGGCGCCGGCGTCGACCACGATCACGTCGCCGGGGTTGAGGTCGTACGCGTCGAGGACCGTCTGGATCGACGGCTTCGGTGTGGCCGGGCTGAGGCCGTCGTTCGCCGTTGCGCCGGCTGCGGTCGTGACCTGATCGCCGTTCGGGTCGGCGTCGTTGACGTAGTAGATCGTGCCGACCTGGAACACGTTGCCCCGGACGTACACCTCGGGACGGCCCGAGGAGACGTCCTGCCATGTGACGAACGGATGCCCGGCGCCGTCGACGGCGAGGGCCAGCGTCTGGGGCGCGCTGAGCGGCGCGATGCCCCGATGGCCCGCGTCGCCCGGAAGTTCCTCGACGAACGCCGTCCCGTTCCAGCGCCTCGCGTACATCGCCCGCGTGTCACCCGTCAGGGCCGCGATGCGGTCGTCGAGCCACACGAGGTGCAGGCTTCCGCCGCCCGCGACGAGCTTCGGCTGGCTGACGGCACCGCCGGTGGCCGACACACCGCCGCCGGTGGCCGCGCCGGTGCCGGCCGCGGCCCACGCTGCGCCGTCGAAGCTGCGCGCATAGACCTCGGCGTGGCCGCTCGAAGCGTCCTGCCAGGCCGCGAACAGCGAACCGCCGAGGTAGGCGAGGCTCGGGCCGACGCTGGCCCCCGTCGTGTTGCTGATGCCGCCGCCGGAAGCCGAGCCCGCGAGCTGCGCCCAGGCCCCTCCGCTGTTCTCGCGGACGTAGATCTCGGTGTTGCCGGCCACGTTCTGGACCCACGCGAGGGCCAGCTTGGTGCCGTCCGTCGCCAACGCGGCATCGCTCACGGCCGTGGCGGAGCCTGAGACTCCGCTGCCGCTCGCGCTGCCGGCCCCGACCTCCGTCCAGGCAGCCCCGTCGAACCGCCGCACGAAGACGTTCACGACACCGCTGGCGGCGTCCAGCCACGCGACCACCGGACCGGACGCGGTGGTGACGATGACCGCCCGGTCGGCGGTACCGGTGCCGCTGATCCCTCCGCTGCCGAGCGAGGACCCGAGCGCAACCCATCCACCGGCGCCACCGTTGGCGGCCGGATCGAAGCGGGCCACCCGGATGTCGCTCGCGGAGCCCGTGAACTCGGTCCAGGCGACGATCGGGTTGCCCGCGGCATCCAGCGTGAGGCTCGGCCCGCGCGAGTCTCCGGCGCTGGCGCTGATGCCGCCGCCGTGCGCGCTCCCGGCCAGCTCCTCCCAGCCGGCCGCCGTGTGGCGCGCAAGATAGATGTCGAAATTGCCGCTCCGGTTGTCGGCCCAGGCCACGTACTGCGCGCTGGCGCTCGCGGCGATACTGGGCTCGAGCGAGAGCCCCGGGTTGCCGCTCAGCCCCGCCCCGGTGGCCGACCCCGCGAACTCCGACCAGCGTCCGCGGTAGTCCGCACCCGTCGGGAGGGTCGCGCCCGGAGGGGCCTCGGTCGGCGCAGCGAGACCCGGATTCGGGGTCGGTGTCGGCGTAGCGAAGTCGCTCGGCACGGCGGACTCGCCGCTCCCGAAGTCCACCAGGTTGCTCGCGCCGCCGCTCGTCTCGGCGACGCTCAGCCCGGGCGTCGCCTCGATCAGGTCGTCGCCACCCTCGCCGTACAGCAGGTCGTTGCCGCCCTGACCGAAGAGCTGGTCGCCTCCCGAGCCGGCCTCGTTGCCATTGGTGCCGAAGTCGCCGTACAGGAGATCGACCGCGAGGTCGTCTCCGATCGCGCTCGCGCTGTGGCCGTAGAGGACGTCGTTGTCGGCGCCGCCGACCAGCAGGTCGCTTCCGGCGTCGCCGGTCAGCGTGTCGTCGCCCGCGCCGCCCAGGATCGTGTCGTTGCCGGCGCCGCCGAAGAGCGAGTCGTTGCCGCCGTTGCCGAGGATGCGGTCGGCGTCGCTCCCGCCGAGGATCAGGTCGCCGCCGTCGTTGGAGCCCTGGATGAGGTCCTCGCCGGCCCCGCCCTCGAGCGTGTCGCTGGCACCGCCGCCCCCGAAGATCTGGTCCGCGCCGGCGCCCCCGACGACGGAGTCGGTGCCGGACCCCCCGTCGAGCCAGTCGCCGCCCGCGCCGCCGAGCAGCGTGTCGTTGCCGGCGCCCCCCATCAGCGTCGCGGTGCCCGTGAAGGCCGCGGCGTCGAGCCGGTTGGCGCCCGGGCCGCCGGCAAGACGCGCGGCCTCGATGCCCGCCAGGCTGAAGCTGCCACCGCTCGAGCGCGCGAGGCTGGCGTCGGTCAGCGTGAAGTCGGCGTCGTTGTCGGCGACGACGCGGTCGAGGCCCGCGCCGCCCGTCAGCGTGGCCGACCCCGTCCAGCGCGTGACGTCGAAGGTGTTGTCGCCGGCACCGCCGCCGAGCGCGGCCTGCTCGACCGAGGTCAGACCGATGCTGACGCCGTCCGCGCGGGCGAGGTTCCAGTCGCTCAGGGTGAAATCGGTGTCGCTCGTCGAGACGACGCGGTCCGTGCCGCCGCTGCCGTCGATCGTCGCGACGCCCGTGTAGCCGCTCACGTCGAACACGTTGGCGCTCGGGCCGCCCGTCAGCGAGACCAGCTCGACGCCGTTCAGCGTGTCGGCGCCCTGGCCGGTGAGGCTCGTGTTCGTGAGCACCATGTCGGCGTCGACGGTCTGCACCACGAGATCGAAGCCGGCGCCGCCGAGAATCTGGTCGTCGCCCGTGCCGGCCTCGACGTAGTCGTCGCCCCGATCGCCGAAGATCCGGTCGTTGCCGTCCTCGGCGTAGATGAAGTCGTTGTCGTCTCCCCCGGAGATCTGATCGTTGCCGGCGCCGCCGTGGATCAGGTCGCTGCCGCCCGCGCCGAGGATGGAGTCGTCCCCGGCGTCACCGAAGAGGAAGTCCCTGGCGTCGCCCCCCACGAGTGTGTCGGCGTCGCCGCCGCCGAACATCGTGTTGGAGCCGGCGTCGCCCGCGAGCTGGTCAGCGCCGGTGCCACCCGAGAGCGTGTCGTTGCCATCGCCGCCGAAGAGCGTGTCGTTGCCGGCGCCGCCGAAGAGCGTGTCCTCGCCGGCGTCGCCGAAGAGGCTGTCGTTGCCGAGCCCGGCCTCCAGGCTGTCGTTACCGTCCCCACCGCGCAGGACGTCGTTTCCATCCCCGCCCTGGAGGGTGTCGTTGCCGGCGTCGCCGTTCAGCTCATCGTTGTCGGTGCCGATCCGGACCAGCGGGTCCCCGCCGATGAGCAGGTCGTTGCCCTCGCCGCCGCTCAGCGTGTCGTCGCCGGGCCCGCCCTCGAGCGTGTCGTCGCCGGGCCCGCCCTGGATGAAGTCGTTGCCAGCCCCGCCCACGAGCAGGTCGTTGGCGTCCCCGATGAGCTTGTCGTCGCCCGCCTCGCCGAAGAACTGGACCGGGCCGGGCCCGCCCGCGATGAGGTGGTCGTTGCCGGCGCCGCCGTGGACGGTGGCCGGCCCCCCGCCCGTCGAGATGATGTCGTCGCCGTCGCCGCCCGTGATCTCGACCGGGACCATGATGTCCTTGCCGATCGTGATCGTGTCCTTCCCGCTGCCCCCATCGATGACGATCCGGCTGACCTGGGACGGTGCCCACTTCTGGGTCTCGCCGAACGCCGAGACGGCGATCATGTCGTCGGCGGCGCTCGCCTTGTCGGCGCCCTTGTCGAGGCTCACGCTGAAGTTCTCGTCCTCGACGCCCTTGTACCCGCCCCGCTGCGAGGCGCGAGGCCCGACGTTGAGCTCGAGCGTCCCGGCCGCATCGACTGTGGACAGCGGCAGCGGGTTCGCGGGCGGGTCGGGGCAGGCGAAGCTGAACTCGAGCAGCGGTGGGCTCTCGAGCTCGAGGCGCTGGTGGAAGAGCGTGATGAACCCGAAAAACGTGTCGAGGCCGAGCCGCAGCTCGATGAACGCGACGGCGGTCAGGGCCCCGTCGACGTCGAAGATGCAGAGCGGGCTGGTCTGGAGCTCCGCGAGGATCTCCTTGATCCGCACCTTGCCGTCGGGTTGCAGGGGTCCCGACGGCCCGTCGGGGTCCGGGTCGTGGAGGTCGAACTCGACGGTCGCCTTGATGCCGCCGCCGACCTCGACCTGCGCCACGATGACGCTCAGCACCGCGCTGAGGTCTAGCTCGCCCTCGAGCACCACCTCGGGGACGTCGGGCCCCGTGCCGTCGGGGTTCTTCCGGTCGCTGACGAAGAAGCCGTCGAAGATGTCGATGAGGTTCCGGCTCGGGTCGCTGAAGTACTCCTGGAGCCCCGCGGTGTCGTAGCCGAAGGCGAAGTCGATCGTCGCGCCGACCCGGCCGGTGATCTTGGCGGAGAGCGGCGGCATGGGGAACGGCGGCACCGGGAACGACAGGCTGTAGATGAACTCGAACTTCAGCGCCGGCATGTCGTAGAGGAACAGATCCACCGGCTGTCCGAGGAGCAACTTGAAGGCGCTCGCCGGGTTCTGGAGGATCGGGAACTGGATCGCGGCGCCGGGCGCGCTGCCGAGCTTGTTGACCAGGTTCTTGGAGGCGCTCGCACCCGGGATGCCGCCCGCGATGAGGGCATCGAACTGCGCCAGGACGTCGCTCACCGTCTGGGTGACGTGAGGCGCCACGCTGCTGAAGTCGGTCACGGTGCGGGCGTCGGTGCCGCCGAGGTCGAAGCTCCCGAAGCTGATGAAGATGTTGTTGGCGTCCCCGGTGGGAATGGCGTTGATGATGCCGACGATCTCGTCGACCGCCTTGATCGCATCCACCATCGTGGCGTCCACGTAGCCGAACAGGGCGGCGAGGTCGAGCAGCGAGAAGGGGCGGCCGGCGATGTCGGAGAGCACAGGAAGCGGAAACGTCAGGATGTCCAGGACCGGCTGGATCGGCCGGGTCACTTCCTGGACCTTCTCCACGATCGGGCCCAGGAAGTCGCTCAGGAACGAGCCGAAGTTCAGTTGGACGTTGTCGAACGCGATGTGCGGCGTGTCGCCGACCAGGGCGCCGCCCGTCTTCCAGTGGGCGAAGTTCCAGTCGAGCACGAAGTCCGCGCTGACCGACGGGAACACGCCCAGCTCGCCGGTCGCCGGGTTGACGAAGCCGGCGGTGATGTCGAGGTTCACGTGCGCGCCGGCGTCGAGCTCGGCCGTGACGAGATCGCCGACCTGCACCTGTCCGAGCTCGCTCAGCGTGAGGCGGTTGCCGCCGCCGATCGGGTCCTGGATGTCGACGCTGAACGTGCCGCCGAAGTGCGTGTGGTCGGTCGCGTCGTCCTTCACCAGGAGGCCGAGGAACGCGAGCTGGCCGGCCACGCTCAGGCCCGGGATCGAGACGTCGAAGTCGACGGTCAGCTCGGGACTGGCCGACGTGTCGAAGAAGAAGCCGTCGCTCTTGCTCACGCCGAAGCCGACCTTGAAGTCGAAGCCCACCTTCACCTGCACGGTGGCCGGGTCGAGCGTGCTGTTGTTGTTGGTGTCCTCGCCGGGGTCCAGGACGCCGTTGCCGTTGACGTCCTCGCCACGGACCGCGAGCTTCAGGGCCGGCAGGCCGATGTCGAAGCCGATCGGGACGTTGACGAGCGTGAGGCTCTTCTGCAGCTCGAAGTTGAACTGGCTCCCGTCGGGAGCCATCTGGATGTCGTCCGTCCCGACGCCGTTGCCGTTGGTGTCCTTGAGGATGTCGAGGCCCGCCGGGCCGAGCGCGTTGAAGATCGTGTTGCGGATCGTGTTCGGGTCGGTCAGGTTCCGGAGCCCGGCGAGCTGGGTCCGGATCTGGGTGACGAACTGCGCGGCGTCCTTGAGGTGGCCGCCCACGAGCGGCAGCGGCTTGGCGGAGACCGTGTTGTCGAGCGCGGTCTGGAGCAGCCCGAGCAGCGTGTCGAGGCCGTTGAAGATGGTGGTGAGGTCCAGGGAGACCCCGCTGAACAGGCCCGAGAGGTCGGGCGTCGTGACCTGGAGCGTGCCCGGGATGTCGACGAGCGAGCCGATGTGGACGCGCAGCTGGTTATCCGGCACGCCGTCCGGGCTCCCCGTGCCGCCGGACCCGTGGAGGTCCTGCGTCGTCCCGCCGACCGGGGTCCCGCTCTTGAAGAGCGGCAGGCTCACGTCGAGGCCGCCGACCAGGCTCACATCCACCATGCTCGTGCTGATCTCGCCCGGGATGAGGTACCGGCCGTCACCGAGCCTGGTGACCTTGGCGGAGACCGTCAGTCCGCCCGTCCCCGTTCCGACCAGAACGGGGAGGTCGCCGCCGCCGAGCGTGCCGCTCTTGAAATCGACGGTGAACTGTCCCGCGCCCGCATCGCTCACCGCGACGTTCCCGGCACCCACCACGGCGAGTGCCGCGAGCGCGGTCTGGATGGCGGCGGCCGTGGCGTTGCGCGGGAGCGACGCGGTCGTCCGGCCCTTGAAGATCAGCGTGAACGTGTCACTGGCGCCGCCTCCGGCGAGCGTCAGGGTCTGGACTTGGTCGTCGTCCTTGACGGCGACGGTGAACGTCGCCGGGGCGGTCAGGGGGCCGCTCCCGTCGGCGTCGAGCTTCAGGCTCGCGCCCTGGACGGTCAGGTCGATCAGGCCGAGCTTCACCGAGAAGTTCCCGGAGCCCGTCACGTTCGCGGTGAGCGTCAGCCCGGTCGTGTCGAGGATGAAGGGCTTCGGGCTCAGGGGGTCGTGCAGGTCGATGCCGAGGTCCAGGTCCAGCCGCACGCCCGCGTTGATCGAGAGGGTTCCGGTCCCGCTCGCGGTGACGAGGCTCGTGACCACCTGGAGCGCCGTCTTCGCGGCGCCCGCCGGGAGCGCATTCGCCAGCGCCGCTAGGTCGAAGTTGAGTGGGAGCGACTGGTTGAGCGCCCCCTGGAGCGTGAGGTCGGCCGTCAGGACTCTGTCCACCAGGCTCAGCTCGAACACGGGACCGTCCGTGCCCGGCGTCTGCGGCACGCCGAGGAACGCGAAGGCCTGCTCGAGCTTCGTCTCCAGAGCCTCCTCGACCCCCTGGAGGCTCTGGGTCGGGTTCGTCTGGAACTGGTCCACCGCCCCCGCGAACTTGTTCGCGTAGTCGAGCAGCTCGCTCACGCTCTTGCCGACCAGCGGCAGCTCCGCCCCCAGGACGTCGAACCCCGTGAGCTGGCCCAGATAGGTGACGGCGCCCTGGATCGCCTGGACGATCTGGGTGAACGTGATGTGCTCGAGGTCGAGGGTCGGCTGGAGGTCGGTGAACGTGACCTTCAGGGTGCTCGGGTCGGTGATGTCGGGCAGGTCGATCGTGATCTTCGGCGCTCCCGGTAGCGTGCCGAGGAAGCCTCCGTCGACGCTGACCGGCAGCACGAGCTTCGCCGAGCCCGTGAAGGTGATCGCGCTCGTCACCGAGTTCGGGTGCGCGAGCGTCCAGGCGCCGCGTCCGAGCGTGCCCGCGACGACGAGGTCGTCGCTCGCGTCGTAGTGGAGGTCGGTGACGACGACGTGCGGCAGCCCGGCGCCGATGTCGCTCCAGACCGGCCTGGTGGTGGCGGGGGTCACCGAGGCGCGGGACGCGCCCTGGCTGCCGCCGACCAGCAGCAGGTCGCTCGTCGCGCCCGGGACCAGCTCGACCGTGCGCAGGTCGCCGTCGCCGAGCGCAGCCGTGAGGTTCCGCCAGTGGGCGCCGGAGTCGAAGGTCACGAACACGTGCGTGTCGTCGATGACGTAGGCGCTGTGCCAGTCGTCCGGATCGAGGACGATGTCGCGGATCGCGTGACGCGAGGGGTCGCTCGAGTAGGCGGTGGTCGCGAACGCCCCGCCGGCCGCGGTGCGGAGCCTGAGCGTCGTTCCGGACGCGATCCAGGCGACGTCGGGATTGGCCGCGCCGCCGGCCTTGCCCCCGTAGGCCATCGCGGTGACGGTCCCGAAGAAGTCGCCCGCCGAGGGCCTGAACTCGTCGCCCTCGTCGGTGGCGCCGTCCAGGTCGTTGTCGATGCGGTCGGCGTTCAGGTTGACGAGCGTTCCCGTTCCCGTCGGGGACAGCAGCGTCAGGTGATCCCCGCGGTCGGTCGACTCGTAGAGGTAGGCGGTGCCGATCAGCATCCGGCTCGGCGCGACGGTGTCGAGGAGGTACGGGTCGACGAACTGGATCGTCCCGAGATCCCGGTTCGCACCGGGGTTGATTCCCTCTTCGACGCCGAAGATGGTGTTCTCGCCTCCGACCGGCCCGGCCCCGAGGACTCTCACCCCCACGGACGCCGTGGCCGTCACCTGGTCCGAGGCGTTAAGCGTCCGGCGGGTGAACGAGCCGAGCCGCTGGGCGCTCGTGTACTCGAAGGCCGACCCCGGAACGCTCGTCGTGTCGGCGGCCACCACGCCGCCGTCGCCCTGGCTGACCTCGATCCACGTGAGCGAGCCCGGCGGGCTCTGCGCGGCGGAGCCGGTGTCCTGCGCGCCGCCGAGGATCGTGTTGTTCAGGGTGTCGTAGGCGACGGACTGGAGCTCGGTGATCGCGAGGTTGCCGTGCACCGCCTGCCAGTGGCGCTGGCCGGCGACCGTGAAGTCGTACTGCACCTGCACGTTCCCGACGGCCGTCACGATCAGGGCCTGGAGCGGAAGCGACGGGATCGCCGTCTGGACGACCTGGACCTGGTGGATCGGGTTCGTGCTGGCGAGGAAGCCCGACCGCGTGCCGGTGATCGCCGGCGGCGGGATCAGCCCGAGCCCTGACACGGCCGGCACGGCGAGGCCCGTGCGGTCCGAGTTGGCGTCGAGCGTGAAGTTGTACGAGAACGGCACCACCTGGGCGATCGTGTCGCCGACGCCCGTGGAGACCCCCGGGAGGAGGAAGTGAGCCGGCTGCGAGAAGGTGAAGAGCTGGCCGGCCAGACCCGTGAAGGACTGGGAGACGTCGATCTGGTAGGCGCCGGTCAGGCCCGGCGCCGCGAACCCGGTGACGATCAGATTGCCCTGGATCGTGACCTGGACGCGGTCGAGCGTGCCCTGGGCCGGGTCGAACGGCGTGATCCCCAGCGAGCCGAGGGGACTCGCGCTGAGCGCCTCGTTATGGAGCGTGGTGTTCGTCGTGGTGCCGCCCGGGCTTCCCGGGGCGACGAGCCGGTAGATGCCGCCGTCGTCCGCCTCGAGGATGTTGCCCGCCGCGTCGAAGACCATGTCGCGCGAGTCGGCGTGCGGCCCGGTGCCCCCGGCGCCGTTGTCCGTGATGGACTCCCACGCGGTGCCGTTCCAGCGGAACAGGCGTCCCGTGAAGTTCGTGGCGCCGGTCGCGTTCGGAAACGGGCTGGGCTGGCGGTCCCCGGCGATGAAGAGCACGTTCGGGCTCGACCGGTCGGCGAGCATCGAGAAGTGGAGGTCGCCCTGGCCCCCGGGGTCGATGCCGCCGTTGGCGTCGCCCGGAAGCGGCAACGCCGTCCAGTGAGCGCCGAGGTCGGTCGACCGGAAGATGCCGGCGAGCCGGGGGCGGCCACCGATCGGGGCGATGAGATCGGCGTAGACGACGTTGTTGCCGGAGCTGTTGTGGATCGACAGCTCGATCCGCGTCGCCGCCCCGAGGCCGGTCAACGCCGTCGCGCCGGTGCCGTTGACCAGCGTCCACGTCTGGCCCCCGTTGTCGCTCCTGAACACGCCCTGGCCGGGGACCGCGGCGTAGAAGCGCTGGGTGCTCCCGGGGTCGCCCAGGAGGAAGCTCGCGGCGCCTGCCGGCAGAAGGCTGCCGGTCGCGCCCGAGATCCTGGTCCACGTGACCCCGCCGTCGGCGCTGCGGAACACACCGCCACCGGCGGTATCGCTGGCTGCGAGGACCACCTGGCCGGTCGGCGTCGTGATCGTCGTGGGCACGATGCTCCGGATGTCGAGGCCGCCGAACGTGCTCTTGCCGAGCTGGACCCACGTCTGCCCGCCGTCCGTGCTCTTGAGGACACCGACGGCGCGGGGCCCGGTGTCACGGGTGCTGCTGTACCGGCCGATGCCGGCGAAGAGCGTGTTGCCCGTGGCGTCGAGGGGGCTCAGCGCCAGCGCGCCGACCGCCAGGGACGGCAACGCGTCGGTGAGCGGCGTCCACGTCGGCGTGGGGCTGGTCGCGTCGGTCGTCTTCCACACGCCGCCCCCCACCGCCCCCACGTACACGACGTTGGCGTTCGACGGGTGCGGGGCGATCGCGTTGATGGCACCGACGACCGGGTTGCCCTGCGCAGCCAGCCCCGCGACCTGGCCGCCCGTGATCGGGCCCGGTCCCTGCTCGGCCCAGACCGGCGATCCGGAGATCAGGGCCAGCGGGCCGGTCGAGAGCGTCTGGAACAGATCGGCCAGCGTGATTCGCCCGCCGGGCGTGCCGGTGGCGGGATCCTTGAGCTGGAGGCTCGCGGTCGCGAGGAGGCTTCCCTCGCCGTTGTTGATACCGATCCCGAGGAAGCCCAGATGCGCTGCGGCGTCGATGTCCGCGGCGGCGAGCTTCACCGTGCCGCTGAGCGTGCCATGCTCCACGAAGACGTGCTTGGTCAGCGTGTCGAGCGGGTTGGCCGCGTCGAGGGGCGTCAGGTTGATCCCGACGATCGCCTGGAAATCGACCGTGGCGTTGAGCGACACGGTGCTGCTGGTCGTGATCCCGCCGAGCGCGCCGAAGTCGAGCCCGAAGTCGATCGGCGCCGAGATCGAGGCGAGCGTCGCGTTGACGTCGATGTCGTACGTCAGGTCCTTCGTGGCAGGGTTGTAGGAGAGGCCGAGCATCGGCGCGAACTTGTTGGCGAGCTGCTGGATGGTCTCGAAGGTCGGCGCCGGCGTCGTCCCGGGCGCCGAGCCCGCGGGCGGCGCCTCGAGCAGATTCCCGAGCTGGTCCGCGTACCCGCTCGCGAAGTCGAGGACGTCCCCCAGAGTCTTGCCCTGGGCGAACGGGATCTTGGTGTCGAGGATCGGGGAGCCGCCGACGCCCTTGAGCCAGCCGCCCAGCTGCTTGAGCGCGTTGACGAGGTTGTGGGTCGTGATGTTCTTGAAGCTCAGCAGATCGGTGAAATCGGTGAGCTGCGTGGCAGGGGCTCCGCCACCGAAGACGTCGGCGCTCGTCAGCGTGATCGTGGGCGTGCCGGACGGCGTGAAGTCGCCGAGCGTCACCTGCACGGGGAGCGTCGCCGTCAGGGAGCCCGAGGGCGTGAGCGTGGCGATCGACCCCACCGTCGGCGCCTCCAGCTCACCGAGCGTGACGATGCCGTTGGAGTCCGGATCGGTGAGGGACACCGCAAGATCGGCGTCGAGGTCGATGCTGCCGTTCTGGACGTCGAGGCCCAGCACCCCCAAGTGGGCGCCGAAGTGAAGACCCGAAGCGTGGACGTCGGTCCGCGCCGTGAAGTGCGAGACCTGGATGAAGAAGGCGTCCTGGGGCGTGAGCCCGGCCGTGAGATCGATGCCGAACGAGAACGTCACGTCCAAGCTCGTGATGACGTCGACGGCGGCGGCGGCCGACGCCGGGACCTCGAGCCCGAGGGCCTTTGCGGTGGCGCCCAAGTCGAGGGGGACGCCGGAGATCGCGCGGGTCGCATCGAAATCCAGATCGAACCGATACCGGCCGGCGCCGGCCGTCGGGAACTGGCCTCCCGTAACGGGTCCGGTGCTCTCGGGCAACGCGTCCAGCGCCGCCACCAGCTCCTCGGTCGTCGGCGTCGAGTCGGTCGCGAAGTAGACGGTGACGGGGTTCACCAGCTTCGTCCGCAAGAGGCTGCCGAGGTCGAGCATCTGGCCCAGGCTCCTCGCGACGTCGTGGGCCTCGTCGAGCTTCGTGAGGATCGGGAGCT
>JAHEXN010000059.1 GCA_023252095.1 Actinomycetes bacterium
ATCGACGCCGACGGCAGCTTGGCGTCGGGGTTATCTGCGACGATGGCCGGGTCGTCCCACTTCGTGATGGTGCCCTCGAAGATGGCGCCAATCGTCTGGGACGACAGGTGCAGCTTGTCGACGCCCTTGACGTTGAACGCGACCGCGATGGGGCTGACGTAGACGGGGACCTCGACGACCTCGCCGCCGCAACGCTCCTTGGCCTTCACGAGCTCCTCGTCGTCGAGGGGCGCGTCGGAACCGGCGAAGTCGACGCCGCCCGAGAGGAACTGGTCACGTCCGCCGCCCGAGCCGACCGGGTCGTAGTTGATCGTGGCGTCGGAGTTCTCGGTCTGGAAGGCGGACTTCCACGCGCCGACCACGGCCTGCTGCGAGCTGGCGCCGGCGCCGTTGAGCGTGCCGGACAGCGAGCCGGAGCAGGAGTCGTCGCCACCCTCGTTGCCGGCACCACAAGCGCCGATCACGAGAGCAAGAGAGAGGAGCGCCGCGGCGGAGGCCGAGGTACGCAGGGTGTTGCGCTTCACGTGAAGATCCCTTCAAAAGGAACGGGGGGACTGACGTGAGGACGCTAGGGACGGCAGGTGTATCGATGCCCCGCGTCGGGTGAACGACGCGTGAACGATCTCGGAACGCTGCCGCCAGGCGCGCGCGGTTGCAGGCATCGACGATGACCATGAGGTAACGAACGTCACTCCTGGCGTCGACCCCTCGGCCTCAGGGCAGACGCTCGGTCGAGACGACCCGACCGTGCCGGTGGTGCACCACGACGCCCTCGCCGGGGGCGAGGTCGAGCGGCTTCAGGCCGATCGCGTCGAACGCGGTCATGAGGGTCGGCAGGTGGCTGCACAGGACCGTGAGCCCGCGGCGGGCCATCGCCTTCCGCACCACGGCGGCGACGGCCGCAGCGGGGGCGTCCTCGACGAGCCGGCGCTCGAGTGTGACCGGGTGCCCGACCGCGTCCGCGAGAGGGGCCAGGGTCTGTTGGCAGCGCAGAGCCGGGCTGGCCAGCATCCGGGCCGGGCCGTACTGCGAGAGCGTCAGGGCGAGGCCCTCCGCCTGGCTGAGGCCGATGTCGGTCAGGGGACGGTCGTGGTCGTCACCGCGCCACCGGCCGGCCGAGGCCGCCTTGCCGTGCCGCAGCACGACGAGCGAGCGCGCCTTGTGGTGCCCGGCGTCACGCCGCCCGCGGAAGGCCGCCAGGAGGTCGCGGTCGTGCGTGTAGGTGAGCAGGTCACGAGCCTCACGGGGGCGCAGCCACCGCACCTCGTCGACCTCCTTGTTGGGCACGAACTGACCCGGGGACTCTGGGTCGGGCTGTGCTGACCAGTAGTGCACCACCTTGGGCCCGGCGCCGACGCGGTACCGCACGGCGGGCAGCGGCACCCCGAGGTGAACCCGGAAGCCGGTCTCCTCCTCGATCTCGCGCACCGCGGTTCGCTGCACGGGCTCGCCGTCGTCGCGCTTGCCCTTCGGGAAGGTCCAGTCGTCGTAGCGGGGGCGGTGGGCCACCAGCAGCTCGACCCCGTTGCGGGTGCTCGCCCGCGGACGCCAGACGACGCCACCTGCGGCCACGATGGTTCGCTCGCGGGTCATGGACGTATTGTCCTTCCCGATGGTCGGTGGTCCCCGACCCGGGCCGTCGCGGTCGGGACCCGACCCGAGGAAGGCTGGTGACCGTGGGCGCGCGCAGCTGGGTCACCCGACCGGTCGCCGGACTCGTGGCGGTGGTCGTGGTCGCCGGATCGGTCGCGGCAGGGGTCGTCGCCGCAGAACGGCTCACGCCCGACGCCGGAGTCGCCGACGTCGCTCGGCTCGCGCCGGCCGATGTCGCGAGCATCGACGTGACCGACTGGTCCGCGCTGCGCGAACACCTCGGGGCGCGTGATGACGACCTCGTGGAGCAGGCCTCGGCCCGCGACCTGGCGACCCGCTCGACGCTCGTGTCGAGCGGCGAGGTCGTGGCCGACTCGCTCGGCTGGTCGCCCGCGACCGTGCGCTGGGAGGCGTTCGTGCAGACGACTGCCGGCTCGGGTCTGCTCCTCGGCCTTCCCGAGTCCGACGGCGCCACCCGCGAGCGGATGCGGGACCTCGGCTACGTCCAGGACGGTGACGACTGGACGATCGAGCTCACCGACCTGCGGGCCGGCGGCGTCTCGACCCCGGAGACCTTCCAGCACGTGCGCCTCCTCGGCGACGGCGTGGCGGTCGCGTCGTCCGACGTCGAGGTCCTGGAGCGCGTGGGCGACGTCGCCGACGGCAACGTCCCGTCGCTGGCCGACGACCCCACGGCAGCGCGGATCTGGGCTCGGGCCGCCGACCTGGACGCGTTCGCGCTCCAGTCGGGCACGGCCGGGTGCGCGTCGACCGACCCCGCGGAGACGGGGCCCGACGTCGCCGCCCAGGCCGCCGTCGCGGTCGAGGGCGCCGGGGTGCTGCAGCGGTACCGGTGGCTCCTGCGGGGCCTGGGCGCCGCTGACCCCGGCGCCGGTGCCGAGGACGATTTCGAGGTCGCCCTGGCCTACGGCTCGGGACCCGTCGCCGCCGACCAGGCCGAGGTGCGGTCGCGCCTCGCGACGGGCCCGTTCATCGGCCAGACCGGCACGGTCGAGGACTCGATCGTGCTGACCCGGCACGGGGTCGACGGCGCCGTCGCGGTGCTCGAGTTCGACCGCCAGGACGGTGCGGCGTCGCTCATGTCGTTCATCGGCCCGCTGGTCCTCGCGTCCTGCTGAGGACCGATGCGTCGGGCCGGGGCCGGGCCCCGTGCGCATGGTGTGGCTCAGCCCTTGGCGCGTGAGCGTCGGCGCCGGGAGTCGTCGATCAGCGACTGGTGCAGGTCGTGCGAGCCGATGTGACGCTCCCACTCCCCGTCGGCCGTGAGGCGCCAGTTGCTCGTGTCGTCGTCGGCCGACTGGGCCAGGAGCTCGCCCAGCCGGTCGGTGTGACCGGGGGTGGGCACCCGCACGAGGACCTCGACGCGACGGTCGAGGTTGCGGTGCATCAGATCGGCCGAGCCGATCCAGGCCTCGGGCTCGCCGCCGTTGGCGAACCAGTACACGCGGCTGTGCTCGAGGAACCGGCCCAGCACGCTGACCGCGCGGATGTTCTCGCTCAGGCCGGGCACGCCGGGACGGATCGCGCAGATGCCCCGGACCACGACGTCGACCTGGACGCCCGCGATCGAGGCCTCGTACAGCGCGTCGATCAGGGCTTCGTCGACGAGCGAGTTCACCTTGATGCGGATGTGCGCGTCCCGCCCGGCGCGGTGATGGGCGATCTCGCGATGGATGCGCTCGATCAGGCCCGCGCGGAGTCGCGCCGGTGCCGTGAGGAGCGTGCGGTACTCGGTCTGCTGCGAGAAGCCCGACAGGTTGTTGAACAGTTCGGTGAGGTCGTGCGTGATCTCGGGGTTCGAGGTCAGCAGGCCGAGGTCCTCGTAGTGACGGGCGGTCTTGGGGTTGTAGTTGCCCGTGCCGATGTGCGCGTAGCGGCGCAGGCCGTCGGGCTCGTCGCGCAGCACCAGCGCGAGCTTGCAGTGCGTCTTCAGACCCACGATGCCGTAGACCACGTGGCAGCCAGCCCGCTCGAGCTTGCGGGCCCAGGAGATGTTCGCCTGCTCGTCGAAGCGCGCCTTGATCTCGACCAGCACCAGGACCTGCTTGCCAGCGCGGGCCGCGTCGATCAGCGAGTCGATGATGGGGGAGTCGCCCGAGGTCCGGTAGAGCGTCATCTTGATCGCCAGGACCTTGGGATCGGCCGCGGCCTGCTCGATGAAGCGCTGGACGCTCGTGGCGAACGAGTCGTACGGGTGGTGCACCAGGACGTCGCGCTTGCGCAGCGCGCTGAACAGGTCGGCCGGGCTCGCGGTCTCGACCTCGGCGAGGTGCTCGTGCGTGCCCGGCACGAACGCCTCGAAGTGCAGCTCCGGCCGGTCGATGTCGGCGATCTCGTTGAGCGAGCGCAGATCGAGCGGGCCGGAGAGACGCACGACCTCGTCGGCGCGCACGCCGAGCTCGGAGGTCAGCAGCTCCAGGACGTCGTCGGCGATCGTGGGCTCGACCTCGAGGCGGACCGCCGGACCGAACTTGCGCCGCAGCAGCTCCTGCTCGAGGGCCTTGAGCAGGTTCTCGGCGTCGTCCTCCTCGACCTCCAGGTCCTCGTTGCGGGTCACGCGGAACGTGTGGTGCGCGAGGATCTCCATGCCCGGGAAGAGCAGGTGCAGATGGGCCGCCATCGCGTCCTCGAGTGGGAGGTAGCGCTGCGGGCCGACCTCCATCCAGCGGTTGATGATGGGCGGCACCTTGACCCGGGCGAAGTGGTCCTTCCCCGTACCAGGGTTGCGCAGCACGACGGCCATGTTGAGCGACAGGCCCGAGATGTAGGGGAACGGGTGCGCCGGGTCGACCGCGAGCGGGGTCAGCACGGGAAAGACGCGGGCGCGGTAGTTCTCGGAGACGAGCTCCTGCTCGTCCGGCGTGAGGTCGTCCCAGCGCAGCAGCTCGATGCCCTCGGCCTCGAGGTCGTTCGCGAGGTGCTCGTGCAGGTGGTCGGCGTGGCGACGCTGCAGCTCCTGGCTCGCCGCGATGCTGCGCTTCAGGACCTCCTTCGGGTGGAGGCCGCTGGCCGTGGGCACCGCGACACCGGCCGCGATGCGACGCTTCAGACCCGCGATGCGCACCATGAAGAACTCGTCGAGATTGCTCGCGAAGATCGCCATGAACCGGACCCGCTCGAGCAGCGGGAGGCTGCGGTCCTGCGCGAGCTCGAGGACCCGCTCGTTGAACGAGATCCACGAGAGCTCGCGATCCAGGAATCGGTGGTCGGGGAGAGTCCCGCGCTCGGAGTCGTAGGGCGGGTCGACGTCGAACTCGTCCGGCGACGTCACGTCCGTGACGTCGAGATCAGCACTCTCCATGGCGTCATCGTGGCACGGGAAGATGACTCACGGGTGAACGGCGAGGGTTGCGGTACCTTGCCCGCATGGCATCGGTCGGCACGGTCATCGGCACGGTTCGCGGGGGTGTGGCGCGCGGCGTCATGCGCCTTCCCTCGCCTCTTCTCCGCAGGGCTGCGGGCTCGCCCGTCGTGGTCGACGGCAAGCGCCTCGACCACGAGATGCAGCTGCTGCTGCGACTGGCCCGGCTGGAGGGTCCCGCGGTCGAGGACGTCAGCGTCTCGCGCGGCCGCAAGATCCTGCGCTCCAGCACCCAGATGATCGGTGGCACACCGCCGATCGGCGCGGTCACCGACCGGATCATCGACGGCCCTGACGGCAGCCGTCTCGGACTGCGCTTCTACACGCCGCACGACCTCGCGGGCGCCTCGCCGGCGCTCGTGTTCTTCCACGGCGGCGGCTGGATCTACGGCGACCTCGCGAGCCACGACGCGCTCTGCCGCTTCCTCGCCGAGTCGGCCCAGGTGCGGGTCGTCGCAGTCGACTACCGGCTCGCCCCGGAGGCCCAGTTCCCGGCCGCGGTCGACGACGCGTGGGCTGCGTGGGAGTGGGTCCGCGACAGCGCCAGCGGACTCGGCATCGACCCCACCCGCATCGCGGTCGGCGGCGACAGCGCGGGCGGCAACCTCGCCGCGGTCGTCGCGCAGCGGGCCGCGCGCGAGGCCTCGGACGGCGGCGTCGCTCAGCAGCCGGCGTTCCAGCTCCTGATCTACCCGGCCACCGACTTCGCCGAGCGCAGCCCGAGCCGCCACACGTTCGGCGAGGGCTTCTACCTGACCACGGGTTTCATGGACAAGGCGGAGGAGAACTACCTCGCGGGCGACGAGGACCGCACCGACCCGCGGCTCTCACCCCTGCACGGCGACGTCACCGGCGTCGCGCCCGCCTACGTCGTGACGGCTGGCTTCGACCCGCTCCTCGACGAGGGCCAGGCCTACGCCGACAAGATGCGCGCCGCGGGCGTGACGGTCGAGTACCAGTGCGAGGAGGGCCTGATCCACGGCTTCGCCAACATGGTCTCGTTCGGTCGCTCCGCCCCTGCCGCGATCGCCCGCATCTCCGCGGCCCTCCACCGCGGCCTCTCCTGACCCCTGCCCCGCCGCAGTGGGCGGTGAGCCTGCCGTCACCGGGCTCCCAGCAGTGACGGCTGCCGCACCGTCCGGGCACCGGGGTGACGGCCAGATCACCGCTCGAGGGGGTCAGCGGGCGTAGAGGGTGTCGCGGGCGTGCTCGGCGAAGCCGAGGCGGCGGTAGACCGCCAGGGCGGGGGCGTTGTCGGCCTCGACGTAGAGGTCGACGACCGACACCTGGGCGTCGAGGTGCTGCAGGCCCCGGGCGGTCAACGCGGTGCCGAGGCCGCCGCCGTGGGCCGCGGGGTCGACGCCGACGACGTAGACCTCGCCGATACCACCGTCCCGCTGTCCTGAGCTTGTCGAAGGGTCGATCTTGGTCCAGTGGAAGCCCACGACCTCCCCGGCGCGTTCGGCGACGAAGAGTCCCTCGGGGTCGAACCACGCCGCTGACGCACGTCGGCGGAAGTCGGCGAGGTCCATCGCGCCTTGCTCGGGGTGCGTCGCGAAGGCACGGGCGTTGACCGCGACGACGGCCTCCGCGTCGGCCTCGGTGAAGGTGCGGATCGTGACGCCGTCAGGCACTCGTACGTCGACCGTCGGTGCGCCCTCGCGGCGCAGCACCAGCAGCGTGCGCTCCGCCTGTAGTCCTAACCGTCGCGCGAGCTTCTGGGCGGGCGGCAGGTCACCGTGGGCCCAGAATCGCGTCTCGCCGTCGTCCAGCACCGACGCCGCGACGCGGTGCCCCAGGCCGCCACGGCGGAACCTGGGGTCGACCACGAGCTCGACAGGTGCGTCACCGACCGCGAACGCCAGGGCGACGACCTCCGAGCCGGCCGTGACCTGCACGTCGACCCGAGGCGTGTCTCGCGCGGCGATCGCCATCAGGCTTGCCTCGTTGAGCGGAGCGACGTGGTCGAACTCCGTGGCGCGCTGCACCAGCTCCTCCACGCTCATCGGGTGGTCAACCCCTCCAGCTGGGCCGCGACCTCGGCGACGACCGCGCGCGCCAACGACTCGGCGTCGTCGTCGGGGTACTCGCGCACGACGTGGTGGACGACGCCGTGCCGGTGGAGGTCGGTGGCGCTGACCTGTTGCGCGACCGCCATCTCTGCCGCGTGCTCGACGTCGCCGTGCACGATCGCGCTCGCGCCTTCGGGCGGCAACGGCGACAGCCACGAGTTCTCGGCCGCGACGACGACGTCGGCCGGCAGCAGGGCGAGCGCCCCGCCCCCGCAGCCCTGGCCCAGCAGCACCGACACGGTCGGGACGCGCAGCGTCGACATCTGGCTGATGCACCGGGCGATCTCGCCCGCGATGGCACCCTGCTCGGCCTCGGGCGACAGCTCGGCACCCGGGGTGTCGATGAACGACACGAGCGGGAGTCCGAGCTCGTCGGCGAGCTCCATCCCGCGCCGGGCCTCCCGAAGGGCCGCGGGCCCCATCGGCGACTCCGGCGTCTGGGCCTGACGGTCCTGACCGATCACGACGCACGGCTGGCCGTCGAGCCGCGCGAGCGCCACGATCATGGCTGCGTCGCTCTCGCCCTCGCCGGTGCCCTGGAGGCGCACGATGGGGTCACTGCCGTGGCGCAGCACCTCGCGGATGCCGGCGCGTCCTGCCGTCCGGGTCAGCTCGATGGACTCCCACGTGCCGAGCCGGGCCTCGACCGGGCCGCGTCGCGGCTCGAGCTCACGGGGCAGCGGCGGGTCGACGAGGATCGCGAGCGTGCGGTCGACGACGAGCGGCAGCTCGTCGGGAATGACGACTGCGTCGACGACGCCGTGACGCACGAGGTTGTCGGAGGTCTGCACCCCGGGCGGGAACGGGCGCCCGTTGAGGAGCTCGTAGACCTTGGGTCCGAGGAAGCCGATCAGGGCGCCGGGCTCGGCGATGCGCACGTGACCGAGCGAGCCCCAGGAGGCGAACACGCCGCCGGTCGTGGGATGGCGCAGGTAGACGAGGTACGGCAGACCGGCCTGCCGGTGGTCCATCAGGGCGCGGCTGATGTCGATCATCCGCACGAAGGCGGGCGTGCCTTCCTGCATGCGGGTGCCGCCCGAGGCGGTCGCCGCGAGGATCGGCAGGCCCTCGGCGGTCGCGCGGCGCACGGCGGCGACGATGCGGTCGGCCGCTGACCGGCCGATCGAGCCGGCCAGGAACCGGAACTCGTTGACGACGAAGGCGACGGGCCTGCCCCGCATCGTGCCCCGACCGGTCAGGATCGACTCGTCGGTGCCCGCACGCTCGGCGGCAGCCTCGAGCTCGCGTCGGTACGCCTCGGGGTGACCCGAGATGTCGACGGGGGAGTCCCAGGACTCCACGGACCCCTCGTCGAGGACGAGGTCGATGAGGTCGTGCGCGGTGAGGCGGGCCACGAGGCCCAGTCTGTCAGTCGGGCGTCAGACGGACGCGTCGGCCGTCTCGCGCGAGCCTTCCTTGGTCGAGACGAAGCGGTAGCCCACGTTGCGCACGGTGCCGATCAGCGTCTCGTGCTCGGGGCCGAGCTTGGCGCGGAGTCGGCGCACGTGGACGTCGACCGTGCGGGTGCCGCCGAAGTAGTCGTAGCCCCACACCTCCTGCAGCAGCTGCTGGCGGGTGAAGACCCGGCCCGGGTGCTGCGCGAGGAACTTGATGAGCTCGAACTCCTTGAACGTGAGGTCGAGCGAGCGACCCTCGAGCTTCGCGGTGTAGGTCGCGTCGTCGACGACCAGGCCGCTCGTGGAGATGACGTGGCTCTCGCCCGCGCCGTTCGAGGCGGCGGAGATGCGGCCAATGCCCAGGCGAAGGCGTGCCTCGAGCTCGGCGGGGCCGGCCGTCGTGAGGATGACGTCGTCCATGCCCCAGTCGGCGGCGGCCACGGCGAGCCCGCCCTCGGTCAGCACCACGAGCAGCGGCACCTCGATGCCGGTCGTGCGGATGACCCGGGTCAGGCTGCGGACCTGGGCGAGGTCGTGGCGCCCGTCGACGAGCACGGCGTCGCAGGACGGGGCGTCGAGGAGGGCACTGGCCTCGGCCGGCAGGATGCGGACGTGGTGCGGGAGCAGCGCAAGGGCCGGGAGCACCTCGACCGAGGACTGCGGGGTCTTGGTGAGCAGGAGCAGGTGGGACACGGGCACCTCCGGCGGATGAGGCCCTCCCCAGTGAAAGGCCCCGGGTACAGATCGAGGCCGCGGCGAACTCGCCGGGCCTCATTGCTGCTTCAACCTTAGCCGACATGTCGGGTCAATCTCCAGACCATGACGAACAGGTGACGGGTATCACTCCGGCAGGTGACCTCGGGTGCGCCGTCGTCATGCGCCGGACACGGATCGCCCGGCGTGCGGGGTCGCGCGTGTCCCGGCCGGGTGCGAGGGACCGGATGACATCATGCGGGAGTGTCGCGCCGAGCCCCTGAACCCGAGCAGAAGGCCCCCGGGGCCTCCGCCCGGCGGTCCCCCTCGCGACGCGCACCCGCTCGCTGGCCTCCCGCGGTCTGGAGCGTCGTGCTCCTCGCGGTCATCGCGGCTGCTGTGCGGGCCGATCCGCTGCTCGTCGCGGCCACGGTCCTGCTCGTGCAGGGCCAGATCGCGGTCGGACCGCACCCGGCCGACGCGCGTGGGCGCACCGTCCGCGCGCCCAAGGTCGCGGCGGTGCTGACCGCCTCGGCGGTCGCAACCGTGCTGACCCTCTGGCCGCGGACGCTGATCGGCGCCGACGGCACGAGTGCGGGCGACATCGCCGACGTCGTGCCCGGCTCCCTGGTCGCGATCCTGCCGGCGACCGCCGCGGGCGTCGTCGTGGCCCTGCTCTCCCAGATGCTCCGCCGCGACGGGCGACGCGAGCTCGTCGTCACGACGGCCCACGCGGCCACGGCGAGCCTGCTCGCGACCCTGGCGGTCGGCTGGATCACGGCCGCCCGCACCCCGCTGGGCACGGAGGTCGTGACCCTCGGTGCCGTGGGTGCGGGGGTCGCGGTCGTGCTGTGGTGCCTGCCGGGCGACCGCTACCTGATCGCCTCGGTCGCGATGCTCGGCAGCGGTCTGGCCTGCGCGCTCGTGGCGCACTTCCAGGGCGGGTTCTTCACGTTCACGTGGGTCTTCGGCCTCCTGATGGGAGCCCAGGTGTCGATCGGTGCGGTCCTCGGGCAGGTCGTCGGACGGGCCTGGGGTGAGGGGCGTCGGCACGCGGCGTCCGGCTGGGGGTTCCCCGGAGCGCTGTCGGTCGCCCTCGCGGCACCGCTCGTCCACCTCATCGGGCAGCTCGGCCTGAGCGCCTGAGCCGCGGCGGAACGCCCGGCACGACTGGGCTCCGCGCGTAGGCTGGGCGCATGATCGGTGTGTGGGTCCTGCTGGGGGCCGTGCTGCTGGCGGCCGTGGCGGCCGCCGCCAAGCGTGCCCTCGACGGCCGCTTCCGGACCACCGCTCCTGCCCCCGCCGACGTTGGTGGCGCCGATGCCCCAGCGTCGGCCGAGGTGCTCACCGCACTCGACATCGGGGGCGAGTTGGGCGCGCGGCTCACGTTCGTGCAGTTCTCGAGCTCGTTCTGCAGCCCGTGCCGGGCCACGCGGGCGCTGCTGAGCGACGTCGTGCGCACCCGCGACGGCGTCGAGCACGTCGAGGTCGACGCCGAGTCGAATCTCGAGCTGGTCCGTCGCCTGAACATCCTCCGGACGCCCACCGTGCTCGTGGTCGATCCGTCGGGCGCCGTCGTGGGCCGTGCCTCTGGGCTGCCCCGGCGCGAGCAGGTCGAGGCCGTCCTCGCGTCCGCCGACGCCTGACCCGAGGCGTCCGGCGGGGCTCGGCCGCCGCCCGACTGCGGACGCTGGGCGTCATCGAGACGACTGCGTCTCACGATACGAGCACGGTGTTCACGATGTGAGACGTGGATGCGACGTGGTCGCGGGGGTCGGCTTACATTGGACGCATGATCGGACACACGCACCTGACGCGTCGCCTGGCAGTGGACAACTGCCGCACGCGTTCCTCGCTGTGTCGGTCCTGACCGGCTGACCCACCGTCGCCGACCTCCGTTCGCCGCAGCTCCCGCGGCGGGCCTTCTTCGTCATGCGTCCACGACGCGAGGAGCTCCTCCCCATGTCCACGTCCTCCCCGATCACGTCCGCGCCCTCCGAGGCGCCGGCGCAGGTCGACCCGCGCGGTCTGCGGTTCGCGGCGGCGCTGACCAGCGTCGTGGTCGCCGCGGCCCTCCTGACGGTCGAGCCCGTCCGTGAGGCCGCGATCGTCCTGACCGCGGTCCAGACGGTCGTGTTCGCGATCGGTGCGTTCCTCGGGGTGCGGCACTCGCCGTACGGCCGCATCTTCGGTCGACTCGTCCGTCCGCGGCTCGCGCCGCCGACCGAGCTCGAGGACGCCCGCCCGCCCCGCTTCGCCCAGGCGGTCGGGCTGGTCTTCACGACGGTCGCCCTCGTGGCGCTGGCGCTCGACGGGCAGGTCGTGGCTCTGGTCGCCCTCGCCCTCGCCCTCGTGGCCGCCCTCCTGAACGCCGTCGTCGGGCTCTGCCTCGGCTGCGAGATGTACCTGCTGGTCCGCCGCGTCGCGGCGCCGGCCACCTGATCGGTCCCTTCCGTCCATCACCACCCACGCACGCCCACACCCCATCGTTCACCACAAAGGAGAAGCACATGAGCCGCGAGACCGCACTGGTCACCGCTGACTGGGTCGAGCAGAACCTCGACAACGACAACGTCGTTCTGATCGAGGTCGACGAGGACGCCTCGGCCTACGACAAGGGTCACATCCGTGGCGCCGTGAAGCTCGACTGGAAGAAGGACCTCCAGGACGGCGTCCGTCACGACTTCATCAACCAGGAGCGTCTCGAGAAGCTGCTCTCCGAGAAGGGCATCTCGAACGACGACACGCTGGTCTTCTACGGCGGCAACAACAACTGGTTCGCCGCCTACGCGCTCTGGTACCTCAAGTACTACGGCCACGCCGACGTGCGCCTGCTCGACGGAGGCCGCAAGAAGTGGGAGCTCGACAGCCGTGAGCTCACGACCGACACGGTCGACCGCCCGGCCACGACGTACAAGGCCGCTGGCGCCAACGACGATATCCGTGCCTACCGCGACGAGGTCATCGGCGCGATCGGCGCGAAGAACCTGATCGACGTCCGCAGCCCCGACGAGTACGCGGGCCGCCTCCTGGCGCCGGCGCACCTGCCGCAGGAGGCCGCGCAGATCGGTGGTCACATCCCCACCGCCGGCAACGTGCCGTGGAGCAAGGCCGCCAACGACGACGGCACGTTCCGCAGCGATGACGAGCTCAAGGCGCTCTACGCCGACGCGGGCCTCGACGAGGGCAAGGACACGATCGCGTACTGCCGCATCGGCGAGCGCAGCTCGCACACGTGGTTCGTGCTGAGCGAGATCCTCGGCTACCCGAACGTCAAGAACTACGACGGCTCGTGGAGCGAGTACGGCTCGCTGCGCGGTGTGCCGGTCGCCCTCGGCGACGAGCGCGGGGAGGCCTGACATGTGCGGAGCGATCCAGGGCGGCCCGAGCCTCGACGGCGTCGACGTCGCCAACCAGGCCGTGATCCAGGGCATCGTCACGCGTGACGGCGAGCCGGTCGGCAACGCTTACGTCCGTCTGCTCGACCGCACGGGCGAGTTCACGGCCGAGGTGCCCACCTCGGCGACGGGCCAGTTCCGCTTCTTCGCCGCGCCGGGCGAGTGGACGCTGCGCACGCTCGCGCCGCGTTCGGCCTCGGTCGACCGTCCGGTCGTCGCGGCCATCGGCAGCGTCGCCGACGTCGCGGTCACCGTCTGACCCACCCACCCCGACCCGGCCACCGAGGCGCTCCCGCGCCTCCGTGGCCGGGTCGTCGTGCGTCCGGACCCGGGTGGTCCGAGATCGTTCTCGTTTTCGCGTCATGATCCCCGCGATATGTGCGTCGTAGTCGGGTCAGAGGCCGCGACGCGCTCCTCGAGGAGGACGTCGTCGGTCGAGGAGATCTGCAGTGAGGCAATCGCGATGCGTCGAGTCCTGGGGTCGTTCGCGGCCGTCCTGGCCATGATGATGACGGTGGTGGGCGTCGGCACGTCGGCCCAGGCCGAGGTGCCGACGGGATACTCCGTCGATGACGGGGTGGTCGTGACGGTGACCGGTGCCACCTTGATCGGCGGTGAGGTCGTGAGTGTCAGGGTCACGGCCACGCGCACGGTCGACGGGGTCCGCGTCCCGGTCACGTGCAACGTGATGCGCGTCAGCATCAGCCCCGACCTCGTGGAGTCGTTCGTGGGTGGTGGTGCCTCGACCTTCGACCTGTTGCTCGACACGCAGGTCGTGGGCCAGCGCACGCCGACCGTCATCACGGCGACGTGCGAGTACACGCCCTTCGGAGCCGGCAGCGGCACCGCGAGCGCCGCGAACATCATCACCCTGCTGCCCCTCGGGCGCGACGGCGAGACGGGGTCCGGCATCCTCCCGCGCACGGGTACCGAGGTCGGGCTGTGGCTCGTCGGAGTAGGGGCGTTGCTCGTGGTCGGCGGCGGGGTGATCGTCGGTCGGCGCCGCCGGGCCTGAGCCCGGCAGGAGCGGTCGAGAACGGGTCCGGTGGTGGACCCGTGACGTCTCCCGAGGTGGCTCGTTGTGTGAGTGGAATCTCCGTGATGCCACGAAGGGGTGTTTTCGCGGTACGATTCTCCTGCCCTGGCCTGACCCTACTGACATTCTTGGGAGCAACATGAGGAAAATCCTC